>JACCSX010000212.1 GCA_013812775.1 Tatlockia sp.
GTCATGAAGAGCTCGCTATGGGTGCAATCGCAAGTGGCAATACCATTATTTATAATGATGATATTATTAATTCATTTCATTTGACAGACTCCCTGATTCAGCAAGTAGTTCAAAGTGAAAAGAAAGAACTAAAGCGCCGCGAATTATTATATCGTCATGATAAACCTCCAGTTTCACTCGAAAATAAGACAGTAATCCTGGTTGACGACGGCATAGCTACCGGAGCAACTATGCTTGCTGCTCTCAAAATCACTGACAAACAAAAAGCTCTTAATACCATTATCGCAACACCTGTCGCCGCTTATTCAACCTGTGAAGAATTTGTTGATAAAGTGGATAATTTTGTGTGCCTGCTTCAACCCCATGATTTTTATGCGGTTGGTTTGTGGTATGAAGATTTTAATCAGACTGAAGATGATGAAGTCGCTGCATTATTGATTAAAGCAAATCAAGCAGCCATCTGGAAACACTAGGACTGCGACCCAATACTCAATAATATCCACAGACTTGATGCTGATAATTGCAAGATCCCCATTTTTAGATAAAAAGACTTCATTTTAACCCTCTCCCCACCTTCTCCCGCGAGGAACAACGGTATTTTTACAAGTCTGCTGTTGAACGCGGGAGAGGAGAGGGTAAATATATCTATATCCCTAAAAACCGTTCGCGGTGAGGAGGAGCGAGTAGCGACGTCTCGAACCGTCAGCCTCGATTTTATTTTTGCTAGGAGCTAAAAAGCTATATTTAGAAGGGAGGTAGGTCTCAAAAACTATGAAATGCTTTTTTTGCGCTTTCAAGCCGATATTCTAAATTGTCTGTGTGTCCCCTGTAATAACCTTTATCACTATATGAAGAATATATACCCAAACATTTTCAACCCGCTAATTTTACTTTTACAATTTTATAAGACGCGGCTTCTTCCAAAAAAAAGCATTTTAGCTCTTCTATAGCAGAAGCTCGAGGCTGACGGTTCGACACGTCGCGAATAGAGATACAATATATTTGTGCCATCCTTAATACGATCTCCTGATTAGCTATCTTAAAATAAGATTTTTACCTTAAATTATAGTTCAAGAGGTATTTAAACCGAAACCCTAAGTGATCTTTAAAAATTGTATTGTCACTCAGGGCTGGAGAGGTGGCTCTTATATATGAGCCTTATTTTTTCGCATGTGGAGGTAAAGGACGAACAATTAGGACATCACACTCAGCGCCGTGAAGGATAGCATTTGCAGTGGAACCTAGTAACAGGGCAAGGCCGTGTTTGCCGTGACTGCCTGTGACGATTAAATCAATTTTCTTTTCTTGAGCCACGCGCAGAATTTCATTCTTAGTCGAGCCAAATTCAATCATGCAATGCTTTGCATTAACCCCTAACTGCTTCGCCAACGTAGCTAATTCTTTTTCAGCTTGCTCACGAATCGATACTTCAACTTCGGCAAAACCAGCAAAACCAGGATAGGCGTAAGCGGGAATAGGTTCAACTACATGAACGAGTAGTAAATCAGCTCCATTCTCATCAGCAATTTTCTTAGCTTTATGGGCGGCCTTTATGCCAACCTCATCAAAATCTGTTGCGAATAATACTTTCTTGTACATTATTTCTCTCCTTGGCGATCACCAGCTACTCTAAAGATTAGCAGAAAATTTTTTATTTTCCCATATTATGAAGTGTACTGTAAATTTGCGCCTCAGTCTTCTAAGCCACTGATTAGAAAAAAAATATTTTTAAATTTAGGTTAGGCAGTTATTAAGCTTTGACCTGATGCCAAAGTTATTTTCTAGAATAACTTTCAACCAAGAGCGTTAAGCTGGGCTACTGGACGAATCCAGGGATTAAAACGAGCAAGCTCGGCAGGCAAATCTTTAAGCACAGCTTTAGCATGTTCTCTTTGCTTATATTCACCAATCGTTAAAACGTACCAATCTACACCATCACGCTTGGTTAGCCTGATTTTTACAGTTTCCGTGATTTTATGACTTTTAACAAAATGCATAAGATTGTTTTGACTGAGGCTCGCCATCAATTGAATAGTAAAAGGTTTATTTTTGACTGAGACCTGCGGACTTTTATTTCTAATCCTCTGAGCCCTGGGTTTTGTATTAAGCAAAGGTCTTTGTTTTGCAACACCCACAACCTTTTGGCTAGTAACAACTGGAATTTTAGGTATTACTTCTGGTGCAACCTGCTCAATTTGCTGGATAGTTAGAATTTTAGGTATTACAACCACTCGATCTCTAACCACTAAAGAATCGTCATTTTCATCATCAATCTTAATATCAACGACTCGCCTGGGAGAGGGCTGTACCTGATTAACAGTCGCAACATACCATGAAGGTATCAGACTGCGTTTAGTTAACAGCTCTTGATTTATCTCAGTTAACTGACTAATTAAAATGGGTTCTCTTTCGGGTATTATTGGAATAAGTGAAGGTAAGGGCTGGCTAATCTCAGCAAAGCTCTGGGCGCTCTCATATTCATCCTGAAAATCCTCCGATGAAGGTAAAAAGCGATTAGGCCAAAGGTAAGATGAGGCAACCAAGGCAATTGCTGCTGCTGCTAAAAAACTGGCACCCCTTAGTAAATACTTGTACTTTTCATCAGAGTTTACTGAAGCAGGGCAAAAATAAGGCGTCATCTGGGCATTTATAGAGGCAATATTGCCTTTAGTGAGTTCGTAAAATTTCGTCAATCTCTGCTCTGACATGGTTTTATCTAATTTTTTTGAAGCAGGTAAAACGGAGCGTAGATAGGTTTTTGTTTCAATCGCAGTTAAATTACCTGTTTCAAGGGTACGAATTGAATCCCCTTCCAATTTATTTAAAATTGGTGCCAATGAAAAATCAGCGACTAAACAAAGATGAAAAAATCCCTTATTACCCTGATTTTTTATCTCAAATAGAGCTTCTTGCAAAAAAGTATCAGGCAAATATTGAGCATCATCAATAATAATTAATAAGGGTTCTTTTCGTTCATTAATGCCAGCGACCAAGTTAGCAAGATTGATTTCAGCATCAATAGTCATAGGATAGGCAGCATTAAGCTGAGCTAAAAAGTCCACTTGGGAAAATGAAGCTGTAGCTGTTAGCACCTGAGATTTAACCCTGGAATCAAGTTCAGATTGCAATAAACCAACAAAAGTCGTTTTACCAGAGCGAGGCTCTGCTAAAACAGCTATCATCAAATTATTGGAAAGAACCTGATGATTAATATATTCAATTGTAACTAACCAGGAACCAGGTTTAAAAACCTGTTGGGGAATTCCATTCTGAATAACTGGCACTATTGCCTCATTTTGCATTGCTACTCTCCTTCCACTGCATTTTGCAACGATAAACGCAAATTTTCTTCGGATACCTGTTCTTCAATGTAACAATTTCCAAAGGCTTTCAGCAATATAAAGCGCATTCGTTTATTTTTAATCTTTTTATCCTGCGACATTAGGGCACGTAAGACCTGAAGATCAATATCATCAGGAATTCTGCGGGGCAATTTTGCCAAGGCAAGCATTTCGTCAACTAGATAGAGCGTTTTTTCATCAAGGTTTATTTGTTGTCGCGATAACAAAGCAGCACAATAAAGACCAATGGCTACAGCCTCCCCATGCAACCAACGATTATAATTGGTATAAGCTTCAAGGGCATGGGCAAAGGTATGACCAAGATTCAATAAAGCTCGGAGCCCTGCCTCCCGTTCATCCTCTTGAACAAATTTCGCCTTAATTTGACAGCATTGACTTATAATTTCAGGAAGCTCCTCGCAATTATTGTCAGCCAAACCATCTTTTAAGGCTCTATACACCAAGTCCAGGAATTGGCCTCCTGCAAGCAAAGCATATTTTATAACTTCAGCAAGACCTGCCTGGAACTCACGCGCAGGTAGTGTTTTCAAGGTATCTAAATCGATGAGCACTGCATCTGGCTGGTGAAAACTGCCAATCATATTTTTTGCTTGAGGATGATTAATAGCCGTTTTGCCACCAATCGATGCGTCGACCTGAGCCAGGAGCGTCGTGGGAATTTGTATAAATGATACACCACGCTGGTAAGTTGCTGCAGCAAACCCGGTTATGTCACCTACCACTCCACCGCCCAAAGCAATTAAGCAAGTATCACGGTGATGTTTTTTTTCAATCAAAGTATCATAGATTCTGAATAGACTTTGCTGATTTTTAAAGGATTCACCATCTTCTAGAATGACAAGATCAGTTTGCCTGCCTATAAATGCTGATTGCAGGCATTTAAGGTAAAGGGGTGCTATTGTATTGTTAGTTACAATAAGCACTTGCCTTGAAGGCACATATTTTCGAAGAACTTCTTCATCAATTAAGGCACCCTGTCCAATGAGAATAGGATATTTGTGCTCAGGCAAGCGAATATCTAATTCCTGGTATAAATTAAATTTCGCCATAAATATATTTTATAATGTTATTAGCCACCGCTTTGACAGTTAACTTATCTGTTTCAAAGCTAATATCAGCCATTTCGTCATAAAAGGGCTCGCGCTCATCACGCAACAATTCCAATCTGCCTTCTAAATCCTCTGTTTGCAATAATGGCCTTTTGGTATCTCGTTTAGTGCGCTCATATTGTTGTTGTAGAGAAGTTTTGAGATAAATAACGGTGCCACGACCTGCCAGAGCATTGCGATTTTCAGGCGTCATAACCACACCACCCCCGGTCGCCAGGACAATGTTAGTTTTTTGCGTTAGTTCATCAATTATTTTTTGCTCTCTACGACGAAATCCATCTTCCCCTTCAATATCAAAGATCCAGGCTATATCGGCCCCTGCCCGCTCTTCTATCTCCTCATCAGAATCATAGAACTCAAGCTTGAGCTCCTTTGCCAAAGTACGGCCTATTGTGCTTTTACCAGCTCCCATCGGCCCTATTAGAAATATATTTCGTACTTTAACTATGCTCATTTTTAATTACATACCCCTTGAACTGAAACGTGGATTTCTACTAACTCCAGGCTTGATTAACATAGTACTAACCTTAGTGATTATCTAGATACCCTTTATAAATGAGTTTTAGGATTTTATGCTAGCATTTTTTTGTCATACAAAAATTTAGCTCGCCCAAAATTTTAAACTAATTTAGAAAGGGTATAACCTGAAAAAGAGCTAAGAACAAGATGCCAACTTAGTGCATTGTTTCTTTGCGGCTTTTTCTGAGTTTAGGGGACAATCCCACTGGGTTACCAAACTTATCTAACTCCATTCCTCCTGCAAACGCTTGTCTCTGTCCTTTAATTGCTGTTTCTGACAAGTTGTTTGTTATTATCCTAGGAGTAATGAAAATGAGCAACTCCTCATTTCTTATCATAACGGATCGATTTCTAAATAATACACCTACTAGAGGTAATTCTCCCAGGAAAGGAACGCGATTTATCGCATTGTGTTTATCTTGCTTATATATACCGCCTAAAACTATTGTCTGACCATTATCAACAAGGACAGCCGTATGAATTTCCTTTGTTAGAATAGAGGGTACTCCATTAAATACTTTTACCGACGGTATATCCTGATTAATATGTAAATCCATCAAAATTTTAGAGTCAGGTGTAATTTGCGGAGTCACCTTCAAACTTAGTACAGCTTTTTTGAAAGCAACAGCAGTCGCTCCGCTTGACATCGCCTCCTGATAAGGTATTTCCTCGCCCGACTCAATAACAGCCGTCTGCTGATTAGTAGTAATCAGCCGGGGACTTGAAATTATTTCCCCTTTACCTTCACTTTCAAGCGCAGACAGTTCTAGATCAAGCAGAATACCATTTCCTAATTTAGCTAAAGCAATACCCATTGAGGCCGGAGATGCAGAAAAAGGCGCAGCAACAAGGTCAAGATTTAATCGTTCAGCTAAGGGAACAACACCACTAGGTACCCCCTTTTGATCTACTGACGGTGTTGCACTCTTCAGGTTTCCAACCAGGTGGGGTGCAGAAATGCCAAAACGCACTCCCAAATCCTTGGCAAATTCTTTTGTTACATTGACGATTCGAGCCTCTATTAAAACTTGTTTAACAGGTACATCAATCTGAGTTACAAGTTTGATTATTTTTTCAATTTGGCTCTCAGTATCCTGAATCCAGATTGTATTGGTTCTATTATCAACATTTAAACTACCTCTCGCAGATAAAAGAGTAGTATTTTGCTCTTTAAGTAGTGCAGCAATTTCCTGCGCCTTCGCATAATTAATCTGTAACAACTCAGAGCGAAGTGGAACTAAATTTCCAAGATCGGACTGAACATTAAATGCTTTTTTCTGACGATCTATTATTTCTTCAGCAGGAGCTATAAGCATAACATTACCAATACTACGCTTGCCCAGCGATCTGGTTGTGAGAATAATATTCAAGGCCTGTTCCCAGGGGATTTCATTTAAACGCAATGTAATAGATCCGGTTACTTTATCACTTACTACCATGTTCATGCCAGTAAATTCAGCCAAAATTTGCAGAACAGCCCTTACTTTAATGTCCTGAAAATTTAAAGAAATGCGTTTATTGTTCTTTGAATGCCTAACCCGGCTCTGATTGCTATTTTTCTGCTCTCTCAGGTTTGGTATAAAGCTCTCCCCTGTTTGAGGCAAACCATCTTGAGCAAATAAATATCCATTGCATAAGATCAGAGACACCATGACAAAAATTCTATACAAAACTAACTCCTATTTGCTTAACCTGGGACACTGCATTGCCTAACTTTTGCAGTTTAAAATTGAGATTACACTGATCACCCTTTTACTTAAACTTGCTGGGATGCCTTATTTCAGTTGAGTTTAAATAAATTTCCTTAATTTCTTTTTTTAATATTCCAGCAACAACAGTTTTTTCTTCCAACCGCAGCGAACTGTCATTAATTTCAATAACTCTTCCCTCATTTTCACCCATATAATCACCCACTTTGATGGAAAATAATTCACCATTTCTTCGACTTATTAGGGCCCATGTTTCCGAATTTTCTTTTAAAATCCCAACAAAGATCAGCGATTTGAGGGGAAATTCCTCTAGAGGCTGTTTAATTCCTTTTCTGTTCTCAACCTTTCTAATTAATTTCGTTGATTTAATCTGAAAAGGATTAAGTCTTGCATCAGCAACCGGATAATGAAATTTGTCTAATCTCTCTAACCTAGGAATTGGCTTTGGCTGATGCATAGCACGACTCCTTACCCGCTTTAAATAATCATCTAAACTTAAATCTGCTGAGGAGTTACATGCCATCTCTAAACAACTAAAAATAATTAATAGAACGCGAAAGGTTTTCATTTATAATATCGTTGAATTTTTGCCCTAACTTTCATACGCAAAAGATTGTTCATTTTATTATTAATGTCTTCTACAAAAACCTCAAAATTATCAAAGGTAATTAGTTTATCAAAATCAGAAATTTTTGATAAAAATAAGGCTATATTGTGGTATTCACCAGTAACTTCCATTTTAATAATATATTCTTTATTTAATCCCTTTTTATCCTCAATTTTTGGAGTAAACAATTCTATAAACAAATCTGTAGTTACAGCGATCTGAGAGATTTTGTTTAACAAATTCGAAATTTCATTTTCTTTAACAAGCTGCTTGAAACCAGCTCTGTACATTTTTTTAAGGCTATGCAACTGTTTTTGATAGGCTTGTACATTTGTGAATTGCTGTTTTCTTTCAAAGTCTTTTTCCATACTAATTTTTTCGTTAACAAGATTTTTATATCGAACTAAATTTGATTTTAGAAATAGTGCATAATTCAATAAAGTTAACAGAACTGCGAAAAAAATAATTATGAAATACTTCACGACAGGAGGCCCGTGCTGAATATTATCAAAAGTCAGTTCATTTAACTTTATCCGGTTCATAGGTTTAAATTCTCTGTTTTTTTGGGTTTAAGAACAAAACTCAATGAAAAATGATTGCTTGCAACCAAGGGTTTTAGATTTTTTATCTCTACCAGATTCGGAGACTCCATCCAGGGGTTCTGTTCTATATTTTTCATCAGCAAAGAAAGGGCAAAATTTGATTTTGAGACACCCTCTAAAGTTATTTTTTTTCCTGTGCTTCGCACTATATCCAAATTAACGCCTTCAGGAATCAACTTAATCAGTTCATCAAAAAAACGGACTACTACTATGCGGCTATTCTGCAAGTTTAGTAAAAATAAAATCCGTTTTAATAGGACCCTTTTTTGATTTTTTATTTTAGAAATTTCATTTATTTTTGCATCCAGAATTGCAAGGTTTTTCTGCAAACCCTTATTATAATTTTGTTGTCTCACTATCAATCCGAAAACAGAACAGTTCACTAATAAGCAGACCAATACAACAAGTATTAATCCTGATGCAGCTACTGTAATAAATTGTTGTTTTTCTTTTCTGCGCTGTATTTGTCGCCAAGCTAATAAATTAATTTTAATTGTCATGAGCTAGCCTCAATGCCAAACCCAGAGCCAACAGGAATAAAGGAGCAACTTTTGTAAGCTCCATCTCATTTATTTTTTTTGAAAGAGATAGCTGTTTAAAAGGATTAGCCACACAAATAAGAAATCCGGTTTCTAGCTGAATTTTTTGGACCAGCTCAGTAAATTGAGAAAGTTCGCCGGTCAAGAATATTTTTTCAATAAAGGCCGGTTGACTGGTAGATAAATAATATTGCATGCTTCTTTTAATTTGCTGGATTGCTAAATTAATAAAGGGTTTTATAACTTCTGTTTCATAATCAGCAGATTTTAAATTTTGCTCCTGAATAAGGATAGCTTCTTCATTAGATAGCTTATCGTGATTAGCCATAGTTTCCTGAAACTGTCTGCTAGCAAAAACATCCTCTCGTGTATAAATAATTTTTCCATTCTCTAACACTAATAAACTTATCGATTCATAGCTAATATCAAGCACTGCAATAAGCTTGCTTTGATTAATTTCAATAGCAAAATGCTCAAAAACGGAGGCTATTGCGTAAGATTTAATATCAACAATTTTAGTCTCAAGGCCAGCATCTTTGAGTATATCAATCCGCTTGTTGATCTCGTCTTCCCTGGATGCAAGGAGTAAAACATCAAGCATTCCCAACTTTTTTTTATTAGGACCTAAAACCATAAAATCTATATTAATTTTATCAGGTGGGTAGGCAAGGTATTTGTCAGCTTCTAGAAAAATCAACTCTTCCATCTCTAAATCATTTAAGCTATCAACAAGTTGAATAGTTTTAGAGATAACGGTTGAATCAGGCATAGCGATAGCCGCAAATTTGGCAGAAGAATTAAACTTGGCTAGAAGTCTTTTGATAGCTGAAACCACCCTACCTGGAGATGTTTCGAATGCATTGGCAGGTAAAGCTTCATAGCCATAACCCTCAACACAAATCGTATCGCGATACTGGGAAATCTCCAGAACTTTAATTGATGTTGGGCTGAGATCGATACCAAGCAATGAGTTATGCTTGGCCTTGAATTGCTTAAGCATTCCGATTTTCTCCATTTAATTTCCAAAAGTTGGACTGTTTTGGTGCTGAAAAATCTGTTTTCCATTTAGTAAGATTTCACAACGGGCGAGATATTAACTGAGACTCTGCAGAAAAGAAAGTGTTTTATTTTTTAGAGTGTTAGACTGCTTAATTATTTTTCATTAAGATAAAATAAAATGAATTTAAAGTAATAATAATTCTATATTTCCAAACTATTCTTACAATTCAATAAGGTGATTAGCCAAGCCCATCGCTTTAATAATTCGCTAAACACTATTAAATCGCGCTATAATCGGCTATTCGTCTTTAAATTGATAAAATATTCCCCTCATGAAAAAACCAGCATATTTCTGGCGCAAAGGCTTTTGGGCGTTAACAAGCCTTTTTTTTCTCTTACTCGTTTGTACTAGTTTGCTATATCTGTATCTTGAGAGTCAGCTTCCTAGTGTTGAATCTCTCAAAACAGTTCACTTACAGGTCCCTTTGCGAATTTATACGCAAGAAGGTCTCCTAATACAGGAATATGGCGAAAAACGACGTATACCGGTCACCTATGATCAAATACCGCCTATGCTTGTACATGCTCTTCTAGCTACCGAGGATCAACGATTTTTTGAACATCCGGGTGTAGATATTTTTGGTTTGGGTCGTGCTACTGTTCGCATGATTCAAACCAGAACAAAATCGCAAGGTGGCAGTACTATCACTATGCAAGTTGCTCGTAATTTCTTTTTAAGCAGCAAAAAAACCTTTTTACGTAAATTTAATGAAATATTATTGGCCATTAAGATTGATAGAGAATTAAGTAAAGAAAAGATTCTTGAGCTATATCTCAATAAAATTTATCTCGGTAACCGCGCTTACGGTGTGGGGGCTGCGGCAATGGTTTACTATGGTAAGTCACTGAAAGAATTAAATCTGGCTGAATTAGCTATGATCGCGGGCTTACCGCAAGCGCCCTCAACGCAAAATCCAATAGCAAACCCAGGAGCCGCGAAAAAGCGAAGAGACCATGTTCTCGAACGCCTGCTTGAGGAAAAATTCATTACTAAACAGCAATTTCAAGAAGCTATAATCCAGCCCATTACAGCTAAATATCATGGTACAAATATTCAAGTACAGGCACCTTATGTAGCTGAAATGATCCGCCAATCCTTGTTTGAGCACTTTGGGTCCAAGTCTTACACCAAAGGTTATAAAGTCTACACAACTATAAAAGGTCCACTGCAACTCGCTGCGAATCAAGTTGTTACCAGCAATCTCCTCGCTTATGACAGGCGTCATGGTTATAGAGGTCCTGTTGCCAATATTAGTGCAACAGTTGCTCAGTCCCCTTCATTTAAAAAAATACTTGCTCAATATCCAATTATAAATGACCTTGAACCCGCGGTTATTTTGGCTGTAGGTGAAAAAGATGCAACTGCGGCTACCTACGCTGATGTAAAAATTACCATTCCCTGGGAGGGTTTATCATGGGCAAGACCCGCCTTAAAGAATGGTTGGATGGGTAAAGCACCGAGTAAAGCAAAACAAGTCGTTGCCATTGGTGACATTGTCTACGTTCGACAACAAAAAGATGTATGGTTATTGACTCAGATTCCACAGGTGGAAGCAGCCCTTGTTGCCTTAAATCCTAATAACGGTGCCCTGGAAGCTTTGGTAGGGGGATTTAATTTTCAGAAAAGCAAATTTAATCGGGCAACTCAGTCAGAGAGACAACCAGGGTCGAGTTTTAAACCCTTTATCTATGCGGCAGCTTTAAACAAAGGGTATACCTTGGCCACTTTAGTTAATGATGCGCCTATTGTAGTAGATGATCCTAGTCAGGCTGGTCTATGGCGTCCGCATAATGTAAACCTCACTTTTAATGGTCCAACTCGTCTTAAAGATGCCTTGGTTCACTCACGCAATTTAGTATCGATTCGTGTTTTAGACGATATTGGTTTTGATTATGCAATCGACTTCATCAGTCGCTTTGGTTTCAGAAAGGCAAGTCTCCCTAAGGCTCTTTCCTTAGCCTTAGGGAGTTTATCAGTAAGTCCGATGGAATTAACTACAGCCTATGCGGTGTTTGCAAATGGTGGATTTAAGATTGACCCCTATTTAATTGACCACATTACCGACAATGATGGCAAGATTATGTTGCAAGCAAAACCCGTTGTAGTTTGTAAAAACTGTGATCCAACCAAAGTTGATCCTGCTACTCAGGCACCACGTGTTATCCCCGAAGATGTGGCTTTTTTAATGAACTCTGCTTTAAAGGATGTTATCCAACACGGTACAGCTCATGCAGCACGAGTGCTAAATCGTCAGGATATTGCAGGTAAAACGGGTACAACTAATGATCAGTTTGATGCCTGGTTTTCTGGCTTTAATTCCGACCTCGTAGTTACAACCTGGATGGGATTTGACAACCCTCAATCGTTACACGAATTCGCAGCTAACCTCGCTCTACCGTTATGGATAGATTTTATGAAAATAGCTTTGGCAAATACCTCTGAACAAGAGCTAGCTCAACCCGCTAATATAGTTGCAGTCCGAATTGATCCTGCTAGTGGCCAGTTTGCAGCTAACAACCAGAATAACGCTATTATTGAGTACTTCCGAGAACAGGATTTACCTTCTTCGACGGGCGACTCTTCCTCCTCAGCTCCGGTTTATAGTACTAATAATGACATAAATCAGAAGATAGAAACTGGAGACGCGCAGCAGGCAATAGCATCAGCAGCGCCTCAGGATCAGGACAATTTGTTTTAATTAGTCTAATTGATTTTAAAAATACGTAAATAGATTCTATTTGTACATTATATAAAACCCCTCTCCTCCGTATGGTGAAAAGGGCATTCTAGATAGGTTAATTAGCTAAAGCATCTGTTGCAGCAACGTATTCATAGCCAAGATCACGAGCTACTGCTTCATAAGTGATCATGCCTTTATGAACATTAAGGCCATTTAGTAGATGACCATCACTCAATAGCGCTAATTTAATGCCCTTGGTTACCAGACTCATAACAAAAGGCAAGGTTGCATTGTTCAAAGCAAAGGTTGAAGTACGCGGAACGGCTCCAGGCATGTTCGCTACACAATAATGTACAATATCATCTATGACATAGGTTGGTTCTTGATGTGTGGTTGCCCTGCTTGTTTCGAAACAGCCGCCTTGATCAATTGCCACGTCAACGACAACAGAACCTGGACGCATCGTTTTTAACATAGCTCTTGTTACTAATTTAGGCGCGGCAGCACCAGGAACAAGCACAGCACCGATAACCAGATCGGCTTCAGAAATATATTGTTCCAAGGCTTCAACAGTTGCATAAATTGTATTTAATTTAGAGCCAAATTGAAAATCGAGTTCACGTAAGCGAGTTAACGATTTATCCAGAACAATGACTCGAGCTTCCATACCCATCGCCATGCGTACAGCATTGGTACCTACTACTCCACCGCCTATTACCACCACATTTGCAGGAGCAACACCGGGTACGCCACCTAATAAAACACCGGAACCTCCTTGAGCCATTTCGAGACAATGAGCACCGGCCTGAATAGACATCCGCCCAGCAACCTGGGACATTGGCGTTAACAGAGGTAAACCACCATCATTCTGAGTTACTGTTTCATAAGCAATCGCCGTAACACCTGATTCTTTCAACAAGCGTGTTTGCTGGGGATCGGGAGCCAGATGCAAATAGGTAAACAAGGTTTGACCTTCATGCAAGCGGCGGCACTCGATGGGCTGTGGCTCTTTTACTTTAACAATTAACTCGGCACGTTCAAATATTTCATCGGCTGTACTGACAATTTCTGCACCTGCAGCAAGGTAATGTTCATCACTTATTCCGATTCCTAAACCTGCGCCTTTTTCAACCATGACCAAGGAGCCAGCGCGTATAATCTCCTTAACACTTCCAGGTACAAGTCCAACGCGATTTTCCTGGGGTTTAATTTCTCTTGGAACACCAACTAACATAACTTTTTCCTTATAACAAATAGTAAATAATAAGCTTCTGGGTAATGGGTTCCCAATTAATGCTTGAGTTGTTCAATCAGTTGTGGAACTAATTCAAATAAATCACCAACCAATCCATAATTTGCAATTTGAAAAATTGGAGCATCTTCATCTTTATTAATAGCAACAATAACTTTTGAGTCTTTCATTCCCGCCAAATGTTGTACGGCGCCGGAAATACCAATCGCAATATACAAAGTTGGAGCTACAATTTTACCAGTTTGACCGACTTGATAATCATTAGGAACAAAACCCGCATCAACTGCTGCTCTGGATGCACCAACTGCTGCACCGAGTATATCTGCAAGCTCTTCGATTAATTTAAATTTTTCCGCATTTTGCAAACCGCGGCCACCAGAAACAACAATTTTAGCGCCACCTAATTCCGGACGTTCCGAACGGCTTAATTCCTGTTTGATAAATTTGGTATTTGTATCTTCAAACACTTTGTCAACCTGATCAATTGAACAAGGACTCTGTTCTGCATGAATAGGATCAAAAGCGGTTGGACGAATTGTTAAAACTTTAATTTTATCTAATACTCGTAGAGTCTCGATGGCATTGCCAGCATATATAGGATGTTCAAAAGTATTTTGATCAATGATGCGGCTGACATCGGAAACTTGGGCAACATCTAATAGTGCAGCGACTCGAGGTAGCAAATTTTTACCGAAAGTAGAGGCTGGCGCTAAAATTGCAGAAAATGATGAGGCTATAGACAGGACTAGCTGACTCATATTTTCTGCCAACTGATGGGCATAGCAAGCATTATCCACCAACCAAACTGCATGCACACCAGCTATTGCCGCAGCTTCTTCTGCTACCGCCCTGCATTCATGACCCACAACCATTAAAATCGAGGTTTCATCCAATTGCAATGCAGCTGTGAGGATATTTCGAGTTTGGGGGCTCATTACTTTATTATTGTGCTCAACGATTACTAAAGTGCTCATAATTTTCTCCCTGCTAAAGCACTTTGGCTTCGTTTTTTAATTTGTTAATTAATTCTTTGACAGAATCCAACTTAACTCCGCCAGCTCGCGTTGGCGGTGCGCTGACACTGAGAAATTCAATATGATCTTTAAGATCCAAACCCATAGTTTCAAGAGCAATGATAGTAAGCGGTTTTGATTTAGCTTTCATGATATTTGGCAAGCTTGCATAACGGGGCTCATTTAAACGCAAGTCCACAGATATAACCGCAGGTAAATTGAGCCCTAAAGTTTCTAGACCCCCATCAACTTCACGAACAGCTTCCAGAGAATTGTTACTTAGAGTGAGGCAGGATACAAAGGTTGCTTGTGGCCAATTAAGTAATGCGGCAAGCATTTGTGGAGTTTGGTTATTATCACCATCAATAGCCTGTTTGCCCATCAGCACGATATCAGGTTTTTCATCAACAATAATTTTATGCAGAATTTTTGCAATGTTAAGACTGCATAATTCTTTAGCGGTGCTTACTAGAATTGCACGATTCGCGCCTAGTGCAAGCGCGTTTCTCAAAGTTTCCTGACTAGTCTCAGGACCAATAGTCACCACTATGACTTCCGTTGCAGTTTTCTGTTCCAGTAAGCGTACAGCTTGCTCCATTGCTATTTCGTCGAAGGGATTCATAGACATTTTTATATTCTGCTTTTCAACCCCTGTCCCGTCCGCTTTAACACGAATTTTGACATAGGGGTCTATAACTCGCTTCACTGCAACCAGAATTTTCATAGTTCCTCACTGGAATTTTGATAAGCCAGCATATTGCCAGAGATAGTGGTATCAATTCAAGTCAGTGTAGCCTGCTGAATTGATTTAACAATTTTTAAATTTTGCAAATATTGAGTAAAGGCTAATCCAATTTCTGAATGATGCATTCCAAATTCTACAGTCGCCTGTAAATATCCTAATTTCGATCCACAATCATAACGTTTGCCGAGAAATTGATAAGCCTGAACTTTTTGTTCATTTAATAATCGGTGAATCGCATCTGTTAACTGAATTTCGCCGCGATGATCTGGAATTGTTTGTTTAAGGCATTTAAATATTGCCGATGTAAAAACATAGCGGCCTACTGCAGCAAGATTAGAGGGAGCGAATTCGCGTTGTGGTTTTTCAATCATATCAAGAATTGCAGAATAGCTTTGAATTGGATCTTCAACACTTACAACGCCATACTGGTTAATTTCATGCCAGGGAACAGGTTGTACAGCCAGCACTGAATCGCCATCTTTTATAAAATGCTCAGTCATTGCCGACAGGCAGGGTATTGTAGAATCATCAATTAAAT
>JACCSX010000219.1 GCA_013812775.1 Tatlockia sp.
GGACTCATATTCATTGATTAATGCTTGCCAGTCTTCTTTGTATTTCATGATCGCCTCCTGTTTGTGAAAGTGATCAGTTTAATGCGCTCCTATTTTAGCGCTAGGTGTAGTTGGCCGAACGGTTACCTTATATTGACTCGTATTTACTTAATATGTTATTATATTGTACATATTTTACTTTGTAGGAAAGTTGACGTGTTAAATTTTAATTCAATTGAACAAATATTAGCTGACGATAAAAAATCATCTAAGATTTCTACAATGGCTAAATTCGATCGCGAAGCCCATGAAGAGTTGTTAAAAACAGGGGGAACTTATACATGTACGTACGGAGATATTGGTACAACGATTCATGATGAGAAAAGCTATACCAGAGGATTTGGTAGTTCTGTTATGCGTCATGCTGCTGCAACTGCATTCCAGGTTAATGGTAATGTCTACTTACAAGCAGCTTGGTCTTCCCATATTTTTCACCTTTATATGGGTATGATCCCCGAAGACAGATCATTAAATTATGTAGAATATAGGTATGGAATGATTGGAAAAAACAATTTAGATAAACTAGAAAGTAATAATAACTTCGGTAAATTAGATAGGGATACTATTAGGGATTTGAAGCGCATGTTAGTTCAAGAAGGCTTGGTTATTGACGCAAAACCATTCACAGAGGGTAATCCTCAACAGCAATCTGATGCAATCATGCAGTATCGTGAGGAATTGTTAGCATTGCGCTTTAAGAAGTATTCTTATTTAGTTGATGTTTTTATTCCTGAGCTCTTAGATCTGTTAGAGAGAAATATTGGTGATAAACGTCCTGACACAAGTGGTTTTACGTCTGTAAATATGGAGTTATCTTCCGAAGGAAAGGCTCGTTGGAAAGAGACAATTGATAATAATATTGAATTTGTTCCTTTCAGAGGGTTTGAACAGCTTGTTCCCTTCATGAATACCCTGCAGATAGAAAGATTAGACGCCATTTTGACAGCTACCAAATTTGTTGAAATAGCCGTTCCTACTGATGTAAACGATGAGTTAAATAAACATGAAGTAATTAATCAAAATGAAGTCAATTCTACGCTAGTTATGGAAGAAAAAAATAATGTAATACAATTTTCCGAAATAGGAGATCCGCTAACCCATCTTATCCCTCAGGAAAATACTCATATAAAGGAAACTCCTGAAACTTTAGATTTCCTTTTATTACTTTGTCGATTTTTAGACGAAATTAGTCCTCTAGCTTTCTTTATTCCAATAATCGGGCAAGTTTATTTAGGTGCACGATTGGTGAATAATTTAGAGCCGCTCACTATCGGACATTATTCCTTCTTTTCCTGCATTAGCCAACCTGATGAAGAAAATGAGTTAGTTTTAGAATGGAATTATGCTCCATCTTGTTAGTTGGCTTAGCGCTCCGGAACTTGCGCTCTGACGCAAAAATTTAATACACAATATTAGCCATTATGATTAACAAAATACCTTATTGCCATATTTATTTTCTTCATTCTAAAGAAAAGAATATCACACATTAGAAGACTGGATAAGATTTGGCTCAAGATATTTGGTGGCATCAAATGATCCAGATGAGATGGAAAAAGCGGTGAAGCATACCGATTTAATCGCCAATTGCATCATGCTACAAAATGTAATAGATATTACCGATATATGCCATGCCTTAATTCAAGAGGGCTATACCATTACTGAAGAAGATCTGAGTCATATGAGCCCGTACACATAACGGAGCAGATTAAGCGCTTTGGTGAATATATATTGGATCTGGCTCATTGTCCGGAAAATTTAACTGTAACAAGGGATAAATTCTTATTTAAAGCCAGAAATGATGAGCTTGAGTCTGTCGCATAATGGTTCCAATATACAGATAAGAATTTTGTTTTATAAAAATTGTCTATAACCCATGTGGGGCAAGGGTTATAGACCGTTTTAAAAATGAAAAGTCCTATTTACGCACGTATACTGACTGCACTCCTATTCAGTTAAAAGAAATTCAACGAACAGCTTGGGATGAGCTAGCATGGATCCTATTGTGTTAAAAAGGTGACGATCCCTCAGGGCTAGAACCCCTTTAATGAGCGGCGGCCTAACTTCGTCTTGCGAAAGGGTGCCTTTAACTTTTTATTATGTTATTCGACAGAACCCGAATATTCGCGATAATTATATAAAAAGCTGGATTCAAGACTTAAAGTGGATAGTGATGAGCTGCTAAAACTAAGAATTTCATATCGTAAACCTACATTGGGTAACATCTGTACTAAAACAAGTTTCAGCTCCGGTTGAAGATCGAGGAGTCCAATTCATTCCAGATTTTTTTGGTTTATTAAATGTATAGGCACTAACTATAACAAATTTATTGTCAGATGTTACACTGTAATTACAGTCTAAAGCGTCTCTAGGAATACTTTCGATAACAGCATTTCTAAAACTACTAAAATTCCCAATAGCAGAAAGATTAGAGAATGAGTACCTTATTCCTTGATATGTAATAAATACAAATCGACTATTTAAGTCTTCTTTTTTAGCGGCATTAAGTAGCTCAACTGGTGGACAATTTTCAGCGAAATTTGAAACCGAATACACTAATAGTGCGGTTAATGTTAATTTAACAGAGTTAATTTTAACCATTATAATTTCTTTGAAAATAATTTCTAAATATAATAATAATAATAATTTCAAAGATTGTCTATGCTTAATTTTTAAGGGAGCACATAGATAAGATTCTACAATTAAGGTTGAGTTGCAATGTTCAAACCTGGTTCTGTCGAAAATATAATAAAAAGTTAAAGGTACCCTTGCGCAGGACGAAGGCTGCTAGCTCATAAAACTGTTTCCATACAGGACTATCCCCTCTATTTCCATCTGTCCTTTTTTAAGCATCCGATGCAATTTAATCTTCCCGCGAATTCAAATTAATTTTTGACCATTATACGCTGGCAATTCATAAAATAAGAAAAGGGAATGTTTTTTGAAACTGAGGTGGTGAAGCAAAATGAGACACCCGCAGTTAAGCTACTTTTTTAAAACTACCGCCTGCTTTTCAAAAATTCTGTAGCTTTCTCTTTTGAATCACTACTTGCAATGGCCAGAGGTTGAAGTAGAACGACTAGATGCCAGGCGAACCTTCAAACGAGGGGTGCAGATTTTCCCGTATCTAGCTCTTGCTGCTAAGTTACAGTTTATGCCAGTTTGCTCAATATCAATGGCAATTTGGTTCAATATTCTTTAATGAAATCTAATTAACAGATTATGTTGCTTGGATTCAAACTACAATTGATGATAACAACCAAAAAGTCCGAGAGGATATATATAATATATGATTATATTATGATAAATAACTTTCAAGATAAACTAACAGAGGATGTTTTTAATGAAGTTAGCAGTCGCTACTCTAGAAAACTTCCTAATGCTTTACACAAAAAAGCACAACGAAAATTGGATATGATTAATGCTGCAACGATTATTGATACTTTAAAAATTCCGCCAAGCAATAAACTGGCAAAGTTATCAGGTAATTTAGCCGACTATTGGCGAATTAAAATAGATAAACAATGGGCTGTCATTTTTCAATGGGAAAATGGAATGCTTATGATGTGTGTATTATTGATTATCATGACTGAGGAGAAATAATGTTACCGACTAATAGACCCCCTACTCTCCCAGGTGAAATGCTTCTGGAAGAATTTCTTAAACCCATGAATTTAACTCAAAAGGCTTTTGCCTCTCATTTGGGCTGGACCTATGCCAAATTAAATGAAATTGTTCATGGTAAAAGAGGAGTCACGCCCGAAGCCTCTTTAGATTTGGCTGATGCATTAAATATGGAGCCTGAATTTTGGCTTAATCTACAAAGGGATTGGGATTTATGGCGTGCCAAACAAAATCACAAAACAATAGTAAAAATAAATGTCGTTAATACAACTCATGAATTAAGAGCATAAATGTTAGTAGATTTAGAGCTCCGATTTATTGAAGTAAGTCCCTTCATATTTACTGTTTTATAACTATTTTAAATCGATAAATGGGGAGAAGAAATGCCAATTGAAACCATCTCAAATAAAGAAATAACAAAACAGAGCTATCAAGCAACAGCCTCTCAATTCGCACACAACGTAGCTGAGCTTGCACCTATTGGCTCAATAGAAAAATTTATTAAACTCCTTCCATCTAAAGCTAAAATTATTGATATTGGTTGCGGTTCAGGTAGAGATGCAAAAATATTTTCTAACATGGGTGCTAATGTTTTAGGAATTGATTTTTGTTCTAACCATATTGAGATTGCAAAAAAAAATGCACCCCTGGATGAAAATGTCTTTTCATTCCATTGATTGTCACACCCCTATCTAAAGCTTCCCAATTACTTTTCTTTCTAAAAGGATTTACCATAATTTTTGCCCGTCCACGCCACCATACAGTATGGCCATATCCAATGAGTAATAAGGAAAAATGGGCATCTTTGCAATATCTTCACCGATGAGATCGTTCGATTTTCTCAATGTTTGTAATCTCACGCGTGTTTGTTAGATATTAAGCAGATTACATGCCCTTCTGTATTGAAGTTTTTCGAAAAGGCCATAGGTTCTGTCCGGAAATTTCTGAGGTTTGCGGCTACCTCCCTTAATAACGGCAATCTCAATATGGCAGAAATTTCAGATATTCCTTATGATTTCTGATAGCATGAAATCAATAGTATAGCCTTCCTTATCGACTGCATGAAACAGATACACCCCGTGACCCTATACCTTTTTATAGGTCTCATCCATCCTCCAGGAACTACCAACAAGACGCTTATGCCGCTTGCGAAATATTTCCTCCAGTTGAGGAGAATATTATCACCCAGCGGTTAATGGTCGAATTATCTGCTTTCAGCCTACGCTCCAGCGCCAGCTCCTCAACATCACAGTAACTCAGTGCAAAGCCAAGGTACCTCCTCACCAGAATCAAAATAATATCCCGCTTAAAATGTTTCCACTTGAACTGATCATCAGTTGAGTTCCTGAAAAATTCAGCAAATTTATCAGCTCATGGAATTTTCTGAGACAAAACCCTTTTTTATGTGGCACAGTCCTCACGTGTTAATTTTTTCTGCAGAATCTAAAGTTTTCATGAGAGAGATAAATCTCTTGTCTTTTAATAATTTATTAACTGCTACTTCATAAAGGTTAATATCTTCTACCGGTACAGGTAGGGTTTTAGCATATTCAAATAAAAGATCTCCGAAAATTTTGGTAGTATGCGAGTATCCATATATTGTTTGATTGTAATAAAATTTGAGGTAAGGACTTTGAGCCCAAGTTATATAAGACCTTAACCAAAGTTCAATAGGAGTTAAATCATATTTACGCATAGATATACAATCTTCCCATGCTTGTATCATTACCGCTGAGATAAACTCCTCTTCAAGACCTGCCCTTAAGGTTAAAGGTGTTTTTCGCGTGGCAGCTATTTTATATAAATTTGAATTATTCAGAAAAAAGCTGGCCTTAAATTCAGGTCTGATGTTAGAGCTATCCTGTATTAATTTATTGGGATAGAGCCATAATTTATCAATCGCTTCTTTAGTTTTTGAAAGACGGGAAAAATGCTGATTGTATTCAAAGGAAATTGAAGACAACATGATATTAATCCCTACAAGAATAATTGCAAGCGAAGCTAGAGTTGTAAAAAAAACATAGAGACGAGTCTTTTTATATTGCTCATTATCTTTGTACTTAAACGTCACATAAATACTAAAAATCATGATGATAAAAACTGTTAAGATAATTAGTATAGGCACTGGTCCCAAATTTAATATCATGCAAAATCTCCATTTTGAAGTGCAAGAGACAAAAAACAGATTACACTTACTTGCATAAGCACGATGAGTTTATCTGTGAACATCTATAGCTGCCGAGGCATTCCCTATGCTATCTCTTTCATTAAAGAAACATATCGCGGATCTCTCATCATTTTTTCAACAACAAGTTTATAGATGTTGATATTCTTGACTGGTGTAGGTATTGTTTCTGCATATTCAAATAAAAGCTCTGCCAATTGGTTTGTTGTATTAGCATAGCTATACTTAATTATTTCATGATAAGACTTGAGATAAGGGCTTTTTGCCCAATTGATGAATGATCTGAGCCATTCATCCATAGGTGTTAAATCATACTTTCGAATAGTTAAACAATCTTCCCATGATTGTAGTATCACATTCGCTAAAAATTGCTCTTGAACAATTGCATCTATAGTTAGAGGGCTATTTTTTTTAGACCATCGAAGATAAATTTCAGGGTTGTTTGTGAAGAAACTGGCTATAAATTCAGGTCTAACTTTACGACTGGACTGAAGTACTTGATGGGGATATAACCATAATTTATCTACTGCTTCTTTTGTTTTAGTAAGGCGGGAAAAACGCTGATTATATTCAAAAGAAAGTGAAGAAAGCAATATATTAACTCCAAGGAAAATAATAGCAACCGAGGCTAATGTCGATAAAAAAACATTAAGTTTAGTATTTTTATATTGCTCAGTATCTCTATACTTAAAAGTCACATAAAGACTAATAATCATGAGGATAAAGACAGCAACGCTAACTATCCCAGGAATAAACCCTAAGTTTGTGATTATATAAGAAAACATGCAAAATCCTTATTGCATAATAAGTTCACTATTTTAAAAGAAAATAGTTTAATTTAAATAATTGCACAGTAAGTTGAATTTGCCAAGGTAATCCAGAAAAAGGTTTTGTCGCAAAGTACGACCCTGGAAACTACTTTATGTCAATAATAGTTCCGTTAAATTGTAAGGTTAAATGGGGCAAGGTCATACTCAAATGATTCAAAAGTCTAAAGAATTAAATAAGGTTAAATTATGTACTAATTATTACGATAATGCAAGTAAAAAGAACGTTTTGCTTATTTTAATGTGAACATTATTCGTTATTTTAAGTAATAAAAAGACCTTGAAGACCTGCCAAAAGGAGAGCATTCAAGAGCTGATGAAGCAAATTGTCTAAGCACAATCCATACAATGTAACTATACTTAGCTCTACCTTGCTTAAATTTTTGAATCAATAATGGCCAAAATAAATTCCGAAGATTACTATAGAAAAATAATCTTTAACTTACAGGAAAAAATAGATAATCAAGATGAAGCGCTTTTTCAGCTAAAAAGCCTTATCGATAGTATTCCAGGCGATGTGTACAGGAAAGACAAAGCTGGCGTATGGATAGGATTAAATAAACACTGTGCTGAAAGTCTGCAACGGATGGGTTTTATTAAGAAAGCAGATGAAAATGAGGTTATTGGAAAAACAGATTATCAGCTCTTTGATAAAATTACAGCGGATGGCTACCGAATAAATGATATCGAGGTCATGGAGAGTAAACGAGAA
>JACCSX010000234.1 GCA_013812775.1 Tatlockia sp.
AGCAAGTTCAGAGCATTCCATTTGTCTGGCAATACCGGCAGCTTTGCTTGTCCAGGCAATGAGGGTTCTCCACGAACATTTACAGGTGGATCTGGAAAGGAAGCATATTGCAGGCATAATTGCGGAAGAAAATTGTGCAATTTTATCTGTGATAGGTGAGCAAATGATTGGCAGCATTGGCATTGCTGCTAAGCTTTTTAGAGCCTTGGCGAAAGCAAATGTAAATATTTTGGCAATTTCTCAGGGTTCATCGGAACGTAATATCTCGGTTGTCGTGAAAAATGCCAATGCAAAGAAAGCAATCCAGGCGGTGCATGCCGGTTTTTATCTTTCAACTAAAAGCCTGGCAATAGGATTAATAGGCCCGGGGCTTGTCGGCAAAAGTCTTCTGCAGCAGTTTAATAATACTATAAATCAGCTAAGTGAAAAATATCAGGTCAATTTGCAGGTTTTAGGGATTATGAACAGCGAAAAAATGCTGCTTTCTGAGCTCCCAATTGAACTTGAAGATTGGCAAGATGAATTTGACAACAAAGCAGGCAAAGCTAATTTGCCCCATTTTATTGATCATTTCGTTAGCAATGTCGCCAATAGTGTCATTATCGATTGCACTGCTAATAGGTTAATCGCAGCGCAATATAAGCAAATTATGGAAAAAGGCATCCACATTATTACTCCCAATAAGCACGCTAACGCTGAGGATTTGGCATATTACAAAGATTTGAAAGCGCTTAGTGGCTTCAATAATCATTATTTTTATGAAGCAACTGTCTGCGCAGGTTTGCCGGTCATTTCTACATTAAAGGATCTCATAAAAACAGGTGATGAGATTATTGAAATTGAAGCTGTAGTTTCAGGCACTCTAAGCTATATATTTAATGAAATGGCCAAGGGTAAATCGTTCTCCTCGGCCGTTTTAGAGGCCAAAAATCGTGGATTTACGGAGCCTGATCCTCGTGAAGATTTATCCGGTATGGATGTTGCGCGCAAATTAGTTTGCCTTGCTCGTGAAATTGGACATGAGGTTAGTTTAACTGAGGTAGAGGTCCAGGATTTAGTACCGCCGGAGTTAAAATTCTGCGCTCTGCAAGAATTTCTAAGCAGTTTATCAGCCTATGATCATGCTATGGATAAATGGTATCAATCTGGGCAAAACAATCGCCTCCACTATGTAGGTAGGATTTCACAGGATGGTAAATTGGAGGTTGCCATTCAGCGAATCCCAGCGGAACATCCATTTTCACGGCTGGAAGGTACCGATAATATGCTGATTTTCAAAACAAAACGTTACTTTGACCGTCCGCTGATTATCCAAGGACCAGGTGCTGGCGCTGAAGTTACTGCTGCAGGAATTTTTGCAGATTTACTGCGATTAGTAGACATTTTATCGTGAGAAAAAATTATGAATAAAATCAAGCAATCAATACAAAGTGTAGAAGCCTTTGCTCCGGCAACCTGTGCCAATGTCGCAGTGGGTTTTGATATCTTAGGCTTTGCTTTGGAGACAATTGGGGATCATGTCAGGCTGGTTAAGCGTGAGGATAAAAAAGTTATCATTGAATCCATTCAATCTCAGGATCATCTACCTATGGCGACAGATAAAAATACTGCCTCGGTAGTTGTTGAAAAATTATGTCGCTCTTTAAATTTGGATCTGGGTTTTTCAATTCACATCCGCAAAGGAATTCCCTTGTGTTCAGGCTTGGGCGGTTCGGCAGCATCGGCGGTGGCTGCCTTGGTCGCCTGTAATCATTTTTTAACTTCCCCCTTATCTCCTTATGAGTTGGCTGAATTTGCATTAGATGGTGAACAAGCAGCGTCTGGGGCGCGCCATTACGATAATATCATTCCCTGTCTTTTTGGTGGCTTAACTTTAATATATTCCCAAAAACCAATGAAAGTATTGAAACTGCCAATTCCAAAACTTTATGTCGTTCTGATCCATCCGCATTTGCAGGTATCAACCCGCGAGGCAAGAAACTTATTAAAAAGGAAAATTGATTTAAGCGCCTATGTGCAACAATCAGCTCATCTTGCTTCCTTTATTGCAGCACTTTATGAGAAGGATTCTTCCCTTTTGCAGGACTCCTTAAAAGACTTGATAATTGAACCACAGCGCGCCCAATTTGTTCCTGGTTTTTATGACGTTAAAAAAGCTGCTCTAGAAGCCGGAGCCTGGGGTATGTCATTTTCTGGTTCGGGGCCGGCGTTGTTTGCCTTTACTGCAACAGAGGAAAAGGCAAAACAGGTTCGTGATGCGATGCTCTCGTCTCTGCAAAAACGAAAAATTGCTTCAGATTGCTGGATTTCTCCCATAAGTACAAAAGCTGCCCATATAGTGAAGGAGAACCACAATGTATATTAGTACGCGAAACAGTATAAGCCCGCAGACTTTATCGGCGGCAATCAAACAAGGCCTTGCCGGTGATGGCGGCTTGTTTGTACCGCAGCAAATGCCAGCTATGGACCCCGCGACCTTTTCCGCTGAAATGACTTACCCGGAATTTGCCTGCAAAGTATTGACTCCTTTTTTTCATAAGGATCTACTCGCAAGCTCGCTGCAGCGCATTTGCAAGCAGGCTTTTCATTTTCCGCTGCCTTTGAAAGTTTTAGATACTGACACCTTTGTATTGGAGCTTTTTCATGGGCCTACTTCTTCTTTTAAGGATTTTGGCGCTCATTTTTTAGCCGAATGTTTAAGTGCCGGCATTGATTGTAAAAAGACAATAATGGTGGCTACATCCGGAGATACGGGCTCTGCAGTTGCCTCTGCCTTTCATCGCAAAGAAAATTGTCGCGTTATTATTCTTTATCCTGAGGGTCAAATTTCCACAAGGCAAGAACAACAAATTACTTGTTGGGATGAGAATATCCTTGCCTTGGCGGTTGATGGCAATTTTGATCTCTGTCAGCAACTGGTTAAGTCTGCTTTTAATGATCCTTATTGGCAAATAAGAGGCGGACTTAGCTCTGCTAATAGTATTAATATTGGCAGGCTATTACCGCAGCTCAGTTATTATGCTTTCAGCGCTTTGGTTTTCTTTAGAAAGTATAAAACCAAACCGGGTTTTATTATTCCTAGCGGTAATTTAGGTAATGCGACAGCTGCTTATTGGGCAAAGGCTATGGGTTTTCCTATCAGGGAAATTGTGTTGGCATCTAACGCCAACCGAGTTGTGGTCGATTATTTGCAACAGGAAATCTATCAACCACGGCCGTCGATAGCAACGTTGGCTAATGCTATGGATGTAGGCAATCCCTCTAATATGGAGCGTTTAAATTACTTATTTGGAACGTTTGCTGATTTTAAAGAAAATGTGCAGGCTGTTAGCGTGAAAGATGGTGAAATTCGTATTGCAATTAAAAAGATATATGATAATCATGCCTATATTTGCTGTCCGCACACAGCGGCAGCTTTTTATGCTCGTCAGCAATTAACCCGCGAACAACCCTGGATTGTAGTTGCAACTGCCGACCCTTCAAAGTTTGATGAGGTTATTGAGCCAATTATCAATAGGAAAGTTCCTGTTGCGCCTCAATTGCAAAAATTATTAGATAGACCTGGTAAAATTTCCAGGGTCAAGGCGAGTCTTGATGAGATAAAAGCCTTATTAGCAGAAGAAAATTAAAATCTTAGGGGGCCGTTTGTAGTGTCAGTGTACGCCGCGCCTTATAAATAAAGAGTTTGTGGATAAAAATGTTTAAAAAAGATATTTCAGCCAGAAAAACAAGCATTTTAGATCATAACTCATTGATTATAATAATAATTTTTATATAAATTGAGATTTAATATAATCCACAAAATCTGTGGATAACTGTGTGAGTTTCTACTTTAATCCCTGAAAAAACCGACACTTAGATGATTGTTCTTAATTAGGCCAAGCTAAGTATCATTGCTTTATTATTTTGCTTTTAATAGTATCAAGGTAATAAAAATATTTTAAAATTAAAAGTTCATGATTGACTATCTTGCAAAAGGCTTTCTCTATTTTGATAATGCCGGGTTCATTTTTCCTCTGATGATTATTGGATTTATTTGGTTTGATCGCAAGATGTTCTATCACGCAATTTCATTGATCCTTTTATGTATTCTGGTCAATATTGCACTTAAAATTAGTTTTCAGGTGCCCCTTTCACCCTCTCTTCATCAGGTTGGCTTTGCCTTTCCGAGTGGCCATATGCAGCTCGCTACAACCCTGTATCTTTGGTTTGCTTTGCAGGTCAAAAATAAATGGTTTAGAGCTGCAATTCTAATTTTGCTTAGTGGTATTGGATGGGGAACGATTTATTTTGGTTATCATGATGTATTTGACATAATGGGCGCTGTACTTTTTGCGCTTCTTTTATTATTTTTTTATTGCTATGTTGATTTGAAATGGCCTGAAAAATTACCCTGTATGCTGCTCATCCTGGCAACTCTACTGTTAATTTATATTAATATTCGTATGCCAATGGCTAATGTTTGGAAGGGATTCTATGGGCTTTGGGGTTTAATTATTGCTGAGCAAATTGCTAATAGAAAAAAAGCTGCAAATTGCAGATCGCATAAATTATTGGCCACCTTTCTTTTCATTTTCGGAGCAGCCCTTATTTTTTTATTCTTTAGGAACATGCCCGGTTTTGAGCAGGCAGCTTATATTTTTCAAATCAAATGGCTCTTGATTGGGCTCTTATTACCCTCTGTTAATGGTTGGGCAACAGGTTTGTTAAATCATTTATCCCGGCAAAAGGTTTAGTCCCTTTTAAATATTTTCAAGTTCACTGCTTTGCGTCAAAAGTTCTTTAGCATGGGAGCGTGTTTGCTCCGTAATAGTTAAACCACCTAACATACGAGCAATTTCATCAATTTTTTCTGCCTTAGCTAAAGGTACAATACGTGAAAATGTTTGTTTATTGTCGGAATGTTTTTCTACAACAAAATGATGATGGGCGCTGGAAGCAACCTGGGGTTGGTGAGTGACACAAAAGACTTGTAGACGGTCCCCTAATTTGCGCAGCATCCGGCCTACAAGGGCTGCTGTTGCACCACCTATACCAACATCAACCTCATCAAAGAATAATGTCGGTGTTGTACCGCGTTGTGCCGTAATCATTTGAATAGCCAGACTGATTCGCGACAATTCACCGCCTGAGGCAATTTTTGCTAAAGAATCGGGTGCCATACCTGGATTTGTACATACTTTATATTCAACCTTGTCCAGGCCATGAGCTTGCATTTTTTCCAAAGCGCTAAGTTCAATTTCAACGCGCCCTTTGGGCATGCCTAAATGATGAATATTATCAGAGATTTCCTTAGCCAATTTATTCGCATAATGTTGTCGTGACGCTCTAAGTTTGAATGCTTGAGTTTCAAAGGCTTGAATTTGTTGTTGATAAATCTGTTGTAATTTATTTAAACGCGTTTCCGAATCTTCTAAAGCCTCCAATTCTTTTTGTAAATTCGTTGCATGAACAGCTAACTGATTGGCGTCAACATGGTACTTACGAGCCGCATTATGCAAGGTGCTAAGGCGTGTTTCCAGATCTTGCAAGCGCTCAGGATCTAATTGCACTTGTTCAGTAAATTTCTGCATTTCATCGAAGGCTTCTTCGCATTGAATTAAGGCATTAGACATCAACTCATAGGCATTTTTTATTAAGGGTTGTTCTCGAGGTAAGTTATCCAGGTTTTGCAAAACCTGATTAATTCCTTTGCAAATACTGGGCTCATCATCAGCATTGAGCAGGTAGCAGACTTGCTGGGCATGTTGGAGATAATCACGGGCGTGATGTAATAATTGATGTTCTACATGCAGCTCCTGCATTTCATTTTCCTGCAGTTTAAGAGAGGTTAGTTCATCAATTTGGAAACGTAATAAATCAACCTTGTCGTTTTGCATTTCCTGTTGATGCAGAGAATCGATTTCCTGTTTAATTTTCTGGCATTGTTTATAGAGCTGGTTTAGCTCTTGCAACAATTCAAAATGATCAGCATAGGCATCAAGTTGTTGTCTATGGGTTGCGTGTTGCATTAAGGTTTGGTGCTGATGTTGGCCATGAATATGAACCAGCATTTCACTCAGTTCTTTAACTTTTTGAAGAGGAAAGGGTTGGCCATTGATGTACGATTTAGATCGTCCCTCAGTATTGAGCACGCGGCGCAGAATAATTTCTCCTTGCTCACATTCAATATCCTGCTGTAAAAGCCATTGGGCAGGTTCAGATTTAGCATCAAATTGGAATGAGGCAGATATGTCACATTTTTCTTCACCAGAACGAATAACAGAGGAATCGGCACGTCCACCTAAGGCAAGCATCAGGGCGTCAATCATAATCGATTTACCTGCGCCAGTTTCTCCAGTAAAAACAGTCATACCACTGGCAAGATCAATGTCTAGCTCTTTAACAATCGTGAAATTTTCAATGTGTAGGTTAGTTAACATTTATTTTCCCTGATGCTTGGATTCCCAGCCTAGTTTGATGCGTAAAGTATCATAATAATGATAATCGAGCGGATGTAACAAGCGTAGTTGGTTGCTATTTTTTTGGATGCTGACTAATTGTCCTGCTTTTACCATGCGTGATTCATGGCCATCACAGCTAACCTGTAAATTATGTTCATTGCTGATTGAGATTTTTAAATCAATTTTTGCCTCGCCATCAACAACCAAAGGGCGTGAACTTAAGCTATGTGTAAACATAGGCACTAACACAATCGCATTCAACTGGGGATGCATTATAGGGCCGCCGGCTGATAAGGAATAAGCGGTAGAACCGGTAGGAGTTGAAAGAATAAGACCGTCGGAACGGTAATGACAGACAAATTGCTGATTGATGATGACATCAAATTCAATGAGATGTGTTTCTTCGCCGCGCCCTAGAACAACATCATTGAGAGAATTGCTCTCAAAATAAGTGGTATGACCATCGTGGATACGGGTATTCAATAAGAAGCGAAGTTCTTCCTGGTATTCTCCCTTTAACACCGCTAGAAGCTGGCTTTCAATATTTTGCGGTGAAATATCAGTTAAAAACCCCAGACGGCCGCGATTAATACCAATGACGGGTAAGTTAACCATGATTGCCATACGCGCGGCAGAAAGCATACTGCCATCGCCTCCGACTACAACGATTAGATCATGTTTTTTATCCATTTTTTCACGGTCTAGGATTGGCAAATTGATAGGAAAACTCATAGCCGTATCAATATCTAAAAAGGTTTCGATTTTTTGACTTTGCAAGAATTCGATTAAGCGATTCAAGGTTTCAGTAACACCTTCATTGGCGCGATGCTGGCGTGCGTACAAAATAACTCGTTTAATTGTTGGATTCATGGTCTGCCATCAGATTTTTAAAAAAAGGGTTTAAAATAAGCTCATATTCTATAGGAAAATCAATGAAAATGCCTTAGGTTCTATGTTGTTCATAAGCAGGGTCCTTTAATCGCTTTAAAAAAGCCTCTACAAAGCCATAGCCCAAACGAGGGATGTTGTAATCTACCAT
>JACCSX010000246.1 GCA_013812775.1 Tatlockia sp.
GCAGTCCTAATTGTCGTCAACCGGCAAAGATAATTGTCGCCTAATAGAATGTCGAATCCCAACGGCTCTAAAAGACGCGACTCGAGATCTTTAAAATCCGCAGTTCTTACATCATATAGGGTCTCCATGGCCAACAACTCCCTTTGCAGGTGGTCGCTGGGCCATGGGTATCCATCCGTCCAGCGACCCGCACTGCCTATCGCCCAATTCCATTTCGATATTGCAATATCAACACCTAATCTGGAATCAGAATGGAACCAATCCTCGTACTTATGGCCTATCATATTAAAAAACTGTTTTTCCAGTAGCGGTAGCGGTTGTTCAATAAACTCTGGTACAGGGCCAGGGCCAAAAGATACATTACTACAATACTCATAAACGACATGCATTGGTAGTTGCTTCTGGGCAGATCCCACATTCTCGACCCATCGTTTGTCATTAATCACGCTATTACCAGAATTTGCTTGAATTCGAAGTTCTTTAATGATGGTGTTCTCAAAATCAAAGTGGTTTTCTCTGATTCTTTTGCCGTTTAATTCATAAGCCACCCCTTTTTCCTTTAGCTCTTGATATTGTTTATAGAGTTCTGCTTTTATTTTTGCACCGGTCTCATTTTGGGGTAAGCAATTAAGAATCTTAAGCCACATGTGTTTATCTAAAGCCCATAGCGCATATTGAAAACCGCTAATATTGAAAAAAGTGCGGCCTGAATAATCGGTGACTCGTCCCTTGTGTAAGAGTAAGTCAATATTATCTTCTAGCAGGATTGCTACTTCATCGTATTCGCCATGAGCCACAGCTAATAAAAATTGACTAATATGACGCATCGATTGAAAAAATCTGTAATTAGCTTCTGAGGTGGAAGAAAGAGCTACAAGGGCATTTGCAGACAACCTGCTTCCTATTTCTTCTTTTAATTCTTTTGGTTGCCCACTAAAACTAAGCCTTCCTATCGTTTCTTTAAATAGAGTAAGGAGTCCAAAAATGGAGTTAAAAAACCAGGCCTCGTCTGAAAACTTAACTAATTCCTCAACTTGTTCGGTGGTTGGATTGTTAAGGTCAATTGTTGAAAGTGCTGAAGATAAACGATAAGACCATAAACTAAACCACCAGCGTTGATACCAGGGTAGGTCTGAATAATCTTCATTCAGTCGTCTTAATGCCTGACGGTAGTTCTCATTGGTGATGAGCATGAAAATTTCCCCTGGTTGGTAACTAGCCCACTTGATGATTTTGTGAATTATAATTAAACATAATGATTTTGTAAATGACAGACTAAAATCAGCGCCACGTATAGGTTTTAAAAGGCTGCGGCTAGTTAGAGGTATTTTTTGCATCGGCTGGCTTTCCGCCTTAGACGGCCCTCGGGGAGTAACGGAACAGCCAACCCACTTAAGGCTTGGAATTGTTTTTAATTTGCATAAAATTTTTTTATTTTAGCTATAGAACTGGAATTATAGCGGGATTTTTATATAATCACCCGTTAGTGTATCTATCATAACTACATGTTTATTAATAAGTAAATCTCTTAAGTGGGTTGGCTGTTCCGTTACTTCCCGAGGGCCGAATACACTTCTAGTGTGCGGGTCTAATTTCGATGGTCAGCTGGGTCTGAAGGAAAAGGAAAATCAAGCAAAGTTCATCCATTGCACTTTATTGCCTCAGCAGTGGTCTTCATTATGGCCCATAATGAAAAAAGAAGAACTCATAATTGAAGAAGAGCAGTTTGAATGCTTGAAGGAGAACTCTGAAGTTGATGAAGAATCTCACAAATCTCAAAATTGCTCAATCCAATAGGTATCTTCTTTAAACCTATTCGGGGTTCTTCCTCAGAACCCCGAATAGATGAGGGCTGTTGTTAGTGTAATTTGAAATACAAGTTTTTGTCAGTTCTTCCATAGGACCCCCTATAGCAATGTAGTCCGTTGCCTAACAATAATCAGTGGTAAGCGATTAAGTTTCTAGTTATTTCCAAAATTTTTTTTGCAAGAATGAGATCATGACCTATTGAGCTTTTTGATTTCTTAATTTTTCCATTCACAAAATATTGCCCAGTAACCTGTTCATACTCTGAAGAAATAGCCAAATCAATGATTCTTTTAGCTGCTTTATTTGGAGAGCTTAGGAAAAACTTAATCATTTTGTCTATTAATTTCAATCCTATACTATGATTTTCATCGCTTCCAAGACGGGTATTTACGGCTCCTGGATGAACACAATTAACAGTAACTCCTGTTCTTTCTAGTTTATACGCCAACTCATAAGTATAAATAGTCAGAAGTAATTTTGATTGCGCATACACTCTCATAAAATGATAAGGTTTATTTGCAGATTGGAGATCGTCTAAATCTAATTTAGCCCATTTATGGATTCCCGATGAAATATTAATTATACGGGATGGCGCACTTTTTTGTAGTAAATCAAGTAATAATTCTGTTAAGAAAAAGGGACCTAAATAATTGGTGGCTAAGGTCATTTCAATATTATCGATCGATAGTTTTTTTTTCGACAACACAACAGCTGCATTGTTAATTAAAACATGCAGCTCTTTGTAGCGTTCATAAATTTGTTTAGCGAGTAATTGTACATCTTTTTGAGACGATAAGTCTGCAATCAGAAGTTCAACGGAATTTGAATGAGAAGCTGCCCTAATTTCTTCCACAGCTTTTTTCCCCTTTTTTAAATTCCTGCAAACCATAATCACCCTAGCGCCTGATTTTGCTAAACCCAGTGCAATTTCTTTGCCGATGCCAGAATTTGCTCCTGTCACTAGACATATTTTTTGCTCTCTATTCTTAATATCAACTATCCTTCTTTTAAATGTAGTAATAGAAAATCATCTTAATAAAACTATAAGACAATTGACGCTAATTACAAGCTGGGTCCATAGCCCAATTAATTTGTGAATCATTAGGTTATGAATTAATGTGATAGTTAACATTTTTGTAAGTAGCTAGGTTAGGTGCTAAATGCAAGGAAATACAAGACTCAAAGCAGAGAAAATAATTTTGCAATCCATTATTGTGTTGGCTTGTATGGTGCCACTCTATGGTGGACTGATGGGTGTATTGCGAGGCGACCAATTCCTAGGCGTTGTTGGCGTTGATTTAGATAATCATTTTCGTTATCTCTCTGGACTACTTATAGGTATTGGTTTCGCTTTTTTAAGTACAATCCCCCATATTGAATTGAACTCACAGCGTTTTAGTCTTTTGACTTTTATTGTCGTTGCTGGTGGACTTGGGCGATTGGTTGGTTTTTACTTAAAGGGTTTGCCTTCAAGCAGCATGGGATTAGCGCTTGGAATGGAGATGATTGTCACTCCTCTGCTTTGTGTTTGGCTGCATTCTTTTGCTCGACGAGTTTCTTTAGGTAGGGCTTAAAGCTATTATTCAGTATTCAGTTACCTTTAGATTAATCGGTTATAAGTTAGTGGGCAAATGATAACGGCAAGTCAACTTATTAGCGTGGAGAAGAGGCGCCACTCTTTGAAATATTTCTACCTAATAGTTAGTTAAATAGGTATTCTATTTTTAAATGGAGTTAATTTCTCGCATTACTATAAAGAGTAGAATGATAAATTCAAGAATTAAAAAAATATTACATGTAATTTTCTACGCATTGATTGCAATATTGGGCATTTGTAGCTGTAAACCCCTAGAGATCCTAAATACAATAACTCCAGGTAAAGGCTATTCTGTATATTACGATATTGCATACGGAGCTCATCCGCGACAGACGCTGGATATCTATGTCCCTGAAAAATTAATAACACCTCATACTACAATTGTTTATTTTTATGGAGGAAGCTGGCAATTTGGTGACAAAAACATGTATCGTTTTCTTGGTCAAGCATTTGCTAGTAAAGGGTTTATAACTGTCATTGTTAATTATCGCCTCTATCCAGAAGTATATTTTCCAGCGTTTATTGAAGATGGCGCAAAGGCAGTACACTGGGTTCACAGGCGCATTCAAAAATATGGCGGAGATTCAAGCCATGTATTTTTAGCAGGCCATTCCGCTGGTGCTCATATTGCGGCCTTATTAATGACGGACGAACATTACCTTAAAGCAGAAGGAGGTAATCTCTCGTGGTTAAAAGGCATGATTGGAATTGCTGGACCCTATGATTTTCTACCATTTACAGATCCTAAAGTTAAAACGCTTTTCAGCAAGAAGAGTGATGCAAAGACTCAACCGATTAACTTTGTTAAGGGGGGCTTACCCTCTTTTTTACTAGTTACTGGAGATGAAGACAAGGTAGTATCTCCTAAAAATACCTATAATTTTGCTTATCGACTACGTAGCTTTAAGGTGCCTGTTACAGAAATTCTTTACCCCAACATTGGCCATATAGGCATAATTCTCTCTTTAGCGACAGGTTTTCGCTATAGAACATCTCTTCTAGAGGATATCACTCATTTTGTAGAATCAGTAAATAATAAAAAATAGTGTTCTACTTAGGAAAACTCAACAAAGAAGAAGAGTCATAAAAATATTTGCTATTCGAGTCGAAGATATTTCGGGCTAAAATTCCTATTAGCATTAGGTTCACCCCATTTTTTTAGAAGAAAAGTTAGAGCATGGGTAGCAAAATTTTGTTGGTTAAATCAATGAGTTTCTAGGCGAATAGGAGGGGTAGCCGCAAACCTCAGAAATTTCCGATACAACATGCCTGTTAAAGTATTGGCTTTAATTATTACAAACTCTCCAAAATTAAAGCAATATAGGGAAAGATTTTAAATATTTCTCAGGCGTTAAAGCTTATTTACCCCTATTTTACTTTTATAAAAGTACTATCTTGGGAAAGATGGGTAATTTCCAATCAAATATAATCTGTTTCAGCACTAAAATTGGCTTACCGGAAATTTCTGAGGTTTGCGGCTACCCCGCCTGATAGAAAAATGGCATTGTATTACATTGCAGCATACAGATCAAATTCTGCTCATTTGAGTTCCTAATGATTTTAAGGGTATTAACCACACTCTGAACATTAAGGAGTCGTGTGGAACAAGTGACAAAAAGTGGTATTTCAGTTTTCGACGAATAATATCTGATTAATTTGATCTTCGAAATATACAATTGGTTATAAATAAACCACTCTTCTTATGCCATATCTTGTTGTTTTTTGTGTCTATAAAATAAAAAAATGCTCATTTTATGAGGTTTAATTTGAAATACTACTTTTTGTCACTTGTTCCACACGACCTCTATAAAGCAAGCGAAGGGAAAAACAAATAACCTTCTTATGCAAGATCAGGCCGTTCAGATAAAGGTTAAAGACAAAACTATTAGCATTATTACCAAACAAAACAAATTGTTACGAAAGCAGATAGAAGAACTGCGTCATCAACTAGAAGTCGCTTATGCAGAAATCTATAAGAAAGAAAAATAACCAAATCATTCAATTACCCTTGTTAGTTGTAATAGAA
>JACCSX010000271.1 GCA_013812775.1 Tatlockia sp.
GTTTAACGCTTGTTAAGGTATCTGATAAATTATGGGTACTAACAAACGGTGATATAAAAGATTTTCACGTTGGTTATGTTATTTACAATGGCCAGTACTATCAAGAGCCTAAAACATTCTTTCCAACGACATGGACACGGGATCAGCTAACTAAGTACATATTACAAACAACAACCAATTCTTTTAATCAAGATACTATCTTAGAACCTTTTGATATACAAGCAGGTAAAACACAGTACAGCTTCAGTACTTATAAATTCAAACTTAAAGGGCTTGCAGCACATGAGCCTAACTTAATTGTTGTTGTTAAACTTATCCCAGCCATTGCTAGTAGCATGCAGATAGTAACTATCTATCCAGAGGTACTTGCTTGTGGTAAGCCTATTAGCCATCTAACTCTTGAAAAAGCAGCTTCACGACAACAAGCTGCTGCTAAACAGAAAAAACAATCTACATTAACTTTAAAACAACATCAGCAAGCTTTACAAAATATGACTGATTCTAATGACTCAGGCTCTCAAAAATCCCCCTTGGAGCTGGCAGCTCAAGATGGCGACTGGCAATTAATAAGCATCTTGCTTGAAGAAAATGCTGATTTTTATGAAATTAGTAATAGTAGAGAACAAGCTCTTTTTTGTGCCTTAAGCTGCAATGATTTTTATTCTACTCTGAGTTTGCTTAATAAAAAGACTATTAATAATTCAAACGAAGAAGGGGTAACCCCTCTTATTTATGCTTTAACACGAAAAGCTCCCTCTATTGAAATACTTGAGCTGTTGCTTGGCTACGGATCAGCTGACGCTAATATGTCAGACAGATATAAGTTAACACCACTCATGTATGCTTTAAGAGTAGCTCACCAATCAAACGATATGCTTCAATTAGCTATAGCAATCACGCAGTTACTGCTCGATTACAAGGCAGATCCAAACAAACAAGACAGCAATGGCAACAATGCTCTTTGTTATGCAATTAACTATCTACAAGATAAAGCTGAACCTTTTATTAAGCTTTTACTTAAAGCTCATGCAGATCCTACAGCGACCAATAACAAAGGTGATACTGCACTCTCTATTGCCCAGAAGAAACTCAGCCTTCCAAGAATTATTGCTCTACTGAAAAAGTACATCGATAAAAAAAACATTTGGCTCCATGAACGTAAAGCAACAGAACTTATGTACGCTTGCTACAAGGGTGATATACAAAAGGTTTCAAAATTACTTGCTGAGAAAGCACTCATAAATGCTGCTGACACTGATGGACATACTGCACTTTATTTAGCATGTACAAATAATCATTTAGAAGTTACAGCAATTTTACTTGCTGCCGGAGCTGATACCTGTTGTGTCATAGATGGTCATACTCTTTATGAGCTTGTACAAGCTAATAAAGAAATAAAACAAGAGATAAAAGATACCTTACAAAAGGCGTACGCGCACCAAAGGGCACCATTACTTGAACAAGAGCAACAAGAACGTAAAGCTGCTCAAGAAAAAAAAGCTGCTGTATTACAACAGTTTAAACAAGAGCTTTTAACAGGTAGTCTAAGCCAAGAGACACTTACTGCACTACCGCCTTATGTTAATGGAATTATTAACACTCAAGGCCAAACACCTTTTACCTATGCTATTAAAGCTCAAAAGTATGCAGTTATTCAGCAGCTATTAAATTTGCAACTCTCTGAGACAAATATAGACAATGCGCTTGGCAATGCCTATACCATGCACGACAGCGTGTTACTTGAACTGTTAATTAATAGTAAAAAACTAACAACAGCCCAACTCCATTCTTTATGGAATAAGGCTCAAGAACAGGCTAATTACCTCATTTTAGATCTTATAGCTACCATGCTACCCGATTTTAGATTAGGCAAAATACTAGATGCTTTAACAACAAGCAATAAAAACTTGTTAGAGCAATTACTTTTCAACAGACCACCATTAGATAACCACCATGCTAGCTTATGCTTATTTAAAGCACTAGAACTAAACGAAAGTTCACTGCTTAAAC
>JACCSX010000285.1 GCA_013812775.1 Tatlockia sp.
TAAAAACCAGACAGACAATTACCAGGCAGTGAAATATTTTTATACTTGCTTTCATCCAAACATCATAACAGGAGCCAAGTAGGCTGTAAATAATTAGGACAGATACTCATTTTCGCCAAAAATGAGGAGAAAAGAGAATGAGCAGAGAAAATATTTCCAATCGCCCTGCCAACATTGCAAAAATCAGCACCCATTTAGAGGCAATGCTAAGTCCTGCAAAACCGCCTTGCATGCTGTCGATGCCCGCGCCAGTATTCGATAAAGAAGCGGTAATCGCTGAAAAAGAAATGATAAATTCATTACCTAAAGCCATAAAAACGACTATTAATAAAAGAAAAAGAGCTATAAATACCGATATAAAACCCCACATGGATTGCAAAATCGGTTCGGCCAGGCTGTGTTTGCCAAACTTTATTGGGATAATTGCATTGGGATGGAGAAGGCGTACCATTTCTCGTTTCGATTGTTTGTAAACCAGTAGAGCGCGGATGACTTTTAGACCACCGCTAGTCGAGCCCGCACAACCACCAACTATCGCTAAGAGCATAATGAGCAGGGGTATATAGCTGGGCCAATCGCCAAAGGGAGCAGAAATAAACCCGGTAGTGGTCGCCAGTGAAATTACATTGAACAGGCTTTTCATCATGGCATGGGAGTTAGCAATATAAAATCCATAAAGCACTAAACTAAGAGCTACCAGCAGACTGGCGCTAAATAAGAGAACTAGATAAACACGAAATTCCTCATCATGCCAATAGTGAACTAAGCTACGCTTTTTAAATGCGATAAAATGGAGCGCAAAATTGGTGCCGCCAACTAACATAAAAAGGCAGGCGATGCCTTCAATCGCATCACTTTTATAATAAGCAAAACTGTTTTCATGCATTGTAAACCCGCCGGTTGAGACGGTTGCAAAGCTTTCGCCTAAGGCATCAAACCAGTTCATTCCTGCCGCCCAATAGGAGAGCATGCAAATCAGGGTTAAAAGCAAGTAAATAAACCATAAAGCTTTGGCAGTTTGGGCAATTCGGGGTGTTAATTTGGAATCTTTCATCGGTCCCGGTGTTTCTGCTCGATAAAGCTGCATCCCGCCAACGCCTAGCATTGGTAAAATTGCAACGGCTAACACAATTATCCCCATTCCTCCTAAAAATTGCAGTTGTTGTCGATAAAATAAAATCGATTTCGGCAAGCCGGCCAAGTGGTCAATGATCGAAGCACCTGTTGTAGTAAAGCCTGAGACTGATTCAAAAAAGGCGTTAGTCATGCTGTGATTATGATGTTCTAAGGCAAAAATAAAAGGCAATGAGGCAAAGAAACAAAGCACGAACCAAAACAAGACCACAATCAGGAAACCATCACGGATCTTAAGTTCATGTTGCTCTGTTCTAAAACTTAGCCAGAGCAGGCTACCAGTGCCAAAGGTACAGATAAAAGCCACTGCAAAAGGAAACCAGAAATCTTCATGAAATAAAAAATTGATAAAGAGCGGGGTGATCATACTCAAACTAAACATCATCAAAAGGAGACCTAAAAGACGCAGAATAGTTTTGATTTGCATGTTTAATTCTCAATGTGAGTTCATTTTTCAATTTGCTATCTTTTCGGCCAAGATACTAAAATTGTCAAAAGAACCTAGGTAGTAAAGGTTAAACTAACTTGAAATAAAGATTCAATTTGGCGTACGTAACGCCTCTTTAATACTAAAAGAATCACATGATCGCCGGATTGCAGAACTAATTCATCTGTTATTATTAGTACTTTTTCTTTGCGGGTTATTGCCGCAATAGAGCAGCTGGGTGGTAACTCCAGTTCTGAAAGTTGACGGCCAACAACCTGAGAGGTGAATTCATCGCCATGCGTAATCAATTCTATTGCTTCGGCTTCATCATTTTGCAGGCGATAAACCTTGACCATATTACCGCGCCGTAATTTTGTTAAAATAGAGCCTATAGTAATCAACTGTGGCGATATTGCATGATCAATTACGCTGTCTTCAATCAATTCTACATAAGCATTGCGGTTAACTAAGGCAATAGCGTAGCGTGCGCCCAAGCGTTTTGCTTGCAGGCAGGACATGATATTGGCTTCGTCATCATTGGTTACCGCGCAAAAAACATCAGTGAATTCTATGTTTTCATTGATTAAAAGTTCTCGATCGGCAATATCTCCGTGTAAAACAATGCCTTTATGTAAATTGGAAGCCAGTTCGCTGGCCTGATTTAAATTCCTATCAATAACTTTGATACGGTATTTAGAGTCTAAAACTTGTGCAAGCTTGGATCCGATATGACCGCCGCCACCAATCATAATACGATGATTCGGGGTTGTATGATGGCCCAAGGCAATAAGTACCTCGCGAATGGCTGAGGGCGAGGCGGCAAAGAGCACATCATCGCCTATAGCGATTTCATAGTTTTGATGCGGTTCTATAGCAATCTTTTCACGAAAAATAGCGACAACTCGTGCGTCAATAGTATCTAAATGCTCATAAAGTTGCTGGATCGTTTTGCCAATCATAAGACCTTCAGCTAAAGGTTTTATGGTAATCAACAGAACCTTACCCTCAGCAAAATCAAGAACCTGGGTTGCACCTGGATAGTGAATCAAATTTTCGATGTGATCGGTCACTAGTTTTTCAGGGCTGATACACACATCAACGGGCACCTGATCATTGCGAAATAACTGTGGGTAATCGTAATAATATTGGGAACGTATCCGTGCAATTTTAGTTGGCGTTCGAAATAAACTATAGGCAATCTGACAACCCATCATATTAATTTCATCGCTATCAGTCACAGCAATTAGCATATCAGCCTGTTCAATACCTGCTTCAATTAAAACATTGGGATGGGAAGCTGAACCCTGCACAGTTTTAATATCAAGCTTGTGTTGTAATTCTGAAAGACGTTTTTCGTTTAAATCGATTAAGGTAATGTCATTGTCTTCGCGTGCTAAATTCCAGGCCAGAGTTCCCCCCACTTGGCCGGCACCAAGAATAACTATTCGCATGACATTAAAACTCCTTCGTAAACAAAGCTTGCCGGACCTGTTAAATAGATAGGGCCATTGGTATCTGGCCAATCAACGCGAAGCTCACCGCCTGGCAAAGATACATAGATTTTCTCCGCCATTTTATGCCAAAGTCGACCGACTGCTGCAGCAGCAACAGCGCCGCTACCGCAAGCTCTGGTTTCGCCACAACCGCGCTCATAAACACGCAGGTGAAGATGATTCGGATCAATAATTTTCATAAACCCGGCATTTGCTTGTTCTGGAAAAAGAAGATGCTCACTTATTTCTTTTCCTAAAGTATCCAGAGCAGTGGCAGCGAGATTATCTACAACAGTGACAGCATGAGGATTTCCGACACTAATCGCATGTATTTTCCAAGATGATCCATCATTTAAAAGAAGTGGATAAAGATCTGCTGGATGAATTGCATCCAGGGGAATATCGTCGGGATGTAGTTTGGGATTTCCCATATTAACAGTGACAGAGTTATCGTTATTAAGTGTTAATTGCATTTTGGTTGTACAGGTGGCAACCTCAATGGATTTTTTAGAACTTAAACCATAATGATGAACAAAACGTGCAAGACAACGCGCGCCATTACCGCATTGACCAACTTCCTGGCCATCCGCATTAAAAATACGATAAAAAAAATCAATCCCCACTTCTTTGGAGGCCTCGACCAACAAGCATTGATCAAAGCCTATGCCGGTATCACGTCGAGAAAGTGCTCTAATTTGTTGGGGCTGCAAATTGATTTGTTGGTTTAAGGCATCGATTACCATAAAATCATTGCCCAGCCCATGCATCTTTGTAAATCGAATCGTCATTTCAGCTCATTGATTTTTTTGCCGATTGGTCAGGCATGGGTAAATAGAGAGGTCCTTTTTGTCCGCAAGCAGATAAGGTCACTACAGCTATACAAGTTACAAGTGTAAGTATAAGAACGCGCATCGGTATTATCGGTTAGTAAATGCCCCAGTATAATGAATCTGTTAACAAACCGTCTAGAGTGGGAACTAAAAAGCCTGATAATCTTTGATTTTATGTATTTTTGCTGCCTATCCTTGCCTTCATATAACGCTTTAGTGATAATTTGAATTTTTTCGTTGGAGGCATAAGTTTGAACGTTTACAAGAAAGAGCCGCAACAGCAGGCAGAAGCCTGCGTAATTTGGATGCATGGTTTAGGTGCGGATGCCTCTGATATGATGGGCCTTGTGGAACAATTGTCAATTGACGATCTGGCTTTGCGTCATATTTTCTTAAATGCTCCTGTGCGACCAGTGACTCTTAACGGTGGAATGGCAATGCGTGCTTGGTATGATATTGTCGGCATGCAGTTAACAGATAGAGAAGATAAAGAAGGAATAGAGCACTCTGCTGCCTTTATTCGCGGAATCTATGAAGATCAGCTCAATAATGGTTTGACCAAAAACAAAATATTTTTCGCCGGTTTCTCCCAAGGTGGTGCAATGGCTTTATACACGGCTTTGCATATGACTCAGCCTGTTGCAGGTGTCATAGCGCTTTCTGCCTATTTACCTATGGCTGATAAATGCAAAACAGATTTGGCAAAAAATACACCTATCTTTATGGCCAGCGGCCAATATGATCCTATTGTTTTACCAATTTGGAGCAAAGAAACTGCCTCAAAATTAACCAATTCTGGATACAGTGAAATCTCTTTACATAGTTATCTTATGGAGCATTCTATTTGTGGTGAGGAAATCAATGATTTGTCCCATTGGCTCAGAGTTCAGTTGGAAGGGGAACTTCAATGACGATTGTTAAAAAATCCAGAGTGATTCCCTATTCCTGTGAACAAATGTACCAGTTAGTTGACAACGTTGAGCATTACCACGAGTTTTTACCTTATTGTAGTGAGAGCCTGGTTCACCATCGTAATGAGGATGAAGTACAGGCAACTTTAGTTATTGCGGCAGCAGGCATGACCAAATCGTTCACTACCCGAAATCTGCTGCAAGCAAATAAAATGATAGAAATCCGTCTGGTATCGGGTCCCTTTAGCCATTTAGAGGGTTTTTGGCGTTTTGATGAAGCCCCTGGAGGTTGCCAGATTTCCTTCGATTTGGAATTTGAATTCGCCGGCCGTATGTTCTCAATGCTTTTAGGCCCTGTTTTTGAACAGGTCACCGATAAAATGGTCGATGCTTTCTGTAGTCGCGCCGAGGTTATCTATGGTACAGGTTGAACTTGTTTTTATACCTGCTGAAGGACCTATTGTGCATCTGCATCTTTCCGTGGAGCCTGGTGCGACAGTAGCCGATGTTTTGGAAACCTCTGGTATTTTTAAAACAAATCCAGAGGTAAAAAAGCTCCCTGTAGGAATTTTCTCTAAGCAAGTAGCCTTAGACAGCCAAATAAAATCCGGCGATCGTATCGAAATATATAGACCCCTGTCTCTCGATCCCATGGAAAAAAGAAGACAGCGAGCAAAGGCTAAGCGATAACTCTGCTTAGACTAAGGCTTATGATCAATTCGACTTAAACTACCATGAGAGAAATACAAAACCAGATTTCTCACCACTAAAGAGCCATTACCTTTACGAAGAGTGTAAGCATAATCCCAGCGATCATTGTTAAAGGTAGGGCTTAGCAAACTTGTTCCCAGCAAAATTGCAGCATCATTTTTAGACATGCCTATTTTTAAGCGGCTTATGTGGTCTTGTTGCAACAGATTACCTTGTTCCACAATACGCCTTGAAAAATCATAAGACGAACAATGAGTGAGAGTTAAAGTTAAAATAATACTAATAAGAATGGTTCTAACGCGCATTTTTTTGCCTGCCATGAAAAATTTCGCAATAATAGCATGCCATTCATAGAAAGACACCTGCTTGTATAGTAACCTAACGAATTGACAAACTCAGATGAGAACGGGTCTTATTCTTATAATGTTATCGGCTAAAATTAGGAGCGCTTGTGGAAGAGAGTCAGCAGTTAAAAGATGCCGGGTTGAAAATTACCATGCCACGCTTGAAAGTCCTGCAAATTCTTGAACAGACACCTGATCATCATCTTAGTGCCGAGGGCGTCTACAAGGCCCTGTTAGAAATGGGCGAGGACGTTGGAGTAGCAACGGTTTATCGCGTTTTGACTCAATTTGAAACCGCGGGTTTAGTTATTCGTCATAATTTTGAGGGTGGCTACTCCGTTTTCGAACTGAGTCAGGGCGAACACCATGATCATTTGGTTTGCGTCAAATGCGGCAGGGTGGATGAGTTTATTGATGAAATTATTGAGCAACGCCAAAAAATGATAGCAGCCCGCGCTAATTTTAAAATGACTGATCATGCTTTGAATATTTATGGCTTGTGCCCGGATTGTCAGAACGATCAGATTTAACTATTTCAACAAGGACGGTTAGCTATGTATGAGGCTCTTCGTGATCCCTATCAAGCAAGCGATTTGCCTGCTCTGCAATTAGGCGGGATTTTGTTAAAGGATAAGCTGCTGGATAAATCACCGGTTAACTTAATTTTAAAATCATTTACTCGACATGGATTGATTGCCGGCGCAACCGGCAGTGGTAAAACCAAAACTATTCAGGTCCTCAGTGAGCAGCTTTCTCAGCTTGGTGTACCTTCGTTGGTTATGGATATTAAAGGGGATATCTCAGGATTAGCGCAAGCAGGCGATGCCAATCCCGCCTTAGTGGCACGTGCCAAATCTTTAAATTTAACATACACTCCTCAAGCCTATCCTGTTGAATTTTTAACCTTGAATGAATCAACTCAGGAAGGCGTTCCTTTGCGTTCAACCATCAGCGATTTTGGCGCAATCCTTTTTTCTCGTATGCTCGATGTTAATGAAACCCAAGCTGGGGTGATCACCATCCTTTTTGAATATGCCAAAGTAAATAATTTACCTCTGATTGATTTAGCCGATCTCAAAGCCCTTTTACAATTTGCGCAAAGCGACGCAGGCCGAGCAAAGGTTGAGGCGGATTTTGGCGGCGTATCCGCTGCGACTGTGGGCACTATTATGCGTAAAATTATTGAACTTGATGCCCAGGGAGGCGATAAATTTTTCGGCGAGCCTGCTTTTAATGTTATCGACCTTATCAGAACCAATGCGAATGGCCATGGAATTATTTCAATTTTACGTCTGATGGATATGCAAGATAAGCCTAAATTATTTTCTACCTTTATGCTTAAATTACTAACAGATGTTTATCGTCTTATGCCAGAGCTGGGCGATGCGCCTAAACCTAAATTAGTATTATTTATTGATGAGGCCCATTTAATTTTTAGCAATGCTTCAAAAGCTCTAATAAGCCTGATGGATACGATGGTAAAACTAATTCGTTCTAAAGGGGTTAGTTTAATCTTTTGTACGCAGACTCCAAATGATATTCCTGATGCTGTGCTAAGCCAGTTAGGTTTAAAAATTCAACATGCGTTGCGGGCCTTTACAGCTAAAGATCGAAAGGCAATGAAACTGGTTGCCCAAAATTTCCCCTCCTCAAAATACTATGATACAGAGCAACTTTTGACCTCTCTAGGGATAGGAGACGCACTGGTTAGCGGGCTGGATGCCGACGGTCAGCCAACACCGCTGGTTGAGTGCCGTGTACGTCCTCCGGAGTCCAGGATGGGAGTACTGAATCAACAAGAATTAGCTGCTGTCGTGGCAGAATCCACCCTTATGTCCCGCTACGCTAAGCGTGTGGAAACGCAGTCGGCGCAGGAAATATTAAAGTCACAGCGTGCAGAAACCGGCGCTATTTCCAGGAATGATTCTACCAGAAAAAAAAGCGCGGTTAAGGATGACTCAATGGTAGAAAAACTTTCTAAAAACACATTGATTCGACAAGTTATAAGACAGGTTATGCGTGATCTTATGCGTTCATTATTGACTGCCCTAGGTATAAAACGACGTTAGTTCTTGATTAAAATATTGAAAAAATTAATATGAAAATTAGCTCAGAAGCCGGCGAACTACAAATAGATGTTTATTCACGTTTCCTTTTTCGCTTTTGGGGCTTCATGTTTATTGCTGCCGGTTTGGTTTTCTTATTGCCAATGTTAGTTCAGTATCAAATACATTGCGACGATAAGGGCTACAACAAAGCCAATCAATGTATTTTAAGAACGAGTTTTCTCAAAATAGTTAATAAAAATATATCCTTGGGGGAGTTAAAATCTGCTACTGTTTCTAATTTTGAAGGACGTGCCAATACAATATTTTATTGTCTTTTGCTCAATACTAGCGAGGGCTATATCAAAATCCCCAATATTAATTCAAAGAAAAATATGGACATAGTTTACATAGCAGAAACCATTGAAAAATACATTAAAACATCTATGGATAAAAGCACGAACATTCCGAAGGTGGAGAGCTGGTGGTCTTACCTTAAGGTTGCCATCTTTCCTTTACTTGGTTTTGGCTCTCTACTTTTTAGATTAATTACCATTAATTTTAGTAAAAAAACAAAGACAGTGAGGATTGCTGCTAAAAACCTGATAAATACTCACGAAACTAAAATTGCATTTTGCGATGTAGAAAAAATAATTATTGAGGAACATGGTCAAAATCATAAAGAATATAGTCTCGCTTTGTTACTTAAAAATGGTGACCATATTGAGTTACCTGGCCTACATGATTCCAGCTTAAAGCAGATAGAAGAAATAGCAGAGAAAATTACGCCTTTTTTGGCCGCATCTCTGGGAGAAAAAAATTAATAAAGTGAGATTTTTGATGGATAAAAAAGGCTGGCTTCTGATCCACTGTTTAGTCTTGCCATTTAAAATTTTTGCTTACCCCACAGCCCTTTGCGGAGGAGCTAATGCACTATTGTCGATAACTGATAGACCTACTATTGCGGAGAGCACTTGTGCTGTTCCAAACAACCACGCAGTTCTTGAACTAGGATTACAAGCGGAGAAATTAGTTTTTAGTGGACAGGCACAACAATTCCCTACACCGCAATTTCGCATTGGCTTACCTTTAGATAATGAAGTCTATGCGATCCTACCGAATTACAATCATCAGACTGTAGCCCCAACTTCAGGATGGGGACCCACTTCAATCGGCTATAAACAAATGATAGGTTATACGGATACCTGGCTTTTTACTTTAGACGGAGTGATTACGCCTCCTTCTGGAAGTGTTAATTTTGGCAATCAAGGATTTGCGGCAATTGTGAATGGAATTTTGACCTATAAACTCAATAGTAAATTAACCGCCACTTTTCAATTAGGTTTCAGTACGGAAACAGAGTCTGAATCTAGTGGTGGCCGACGCTTTAATAGCATCAACCCAGATCTGATTCTAACCTTAGCACTGAGTGATAAGTTGCAATTCTATGGCGAAATCTATGGGCAAAGCAAAACGAGTGCGGATGAGGCAATGGGTTTTAACGCTGCGAGTGGCTTTATTTATCTTCTTGCAAAAAACATCACAATTGATATTGAAGCCGGACAACGTATAGATGGATTCCTCGGTAACATAGAGCACTATGTAGGAGCGGGGACGGCTATACTATTTTAAAGTCTTTGACAGGATAATAGCTTTGTTGACAGCCTATTTTTTACCAAAAAAAAAATGATTCACCTCATTGACCTGACTCATTCTATCCATTAATATTTCTCAGCCTTGGAAAGGTTAATGGAATTTATGGAGTTTTAGCATGAGAAGCAATTGTTGTATGTCCAAGATAATGGAATCTTTCGTCTTATATTCAAATTGTCCCACGAATCCCATTCCCATATTTTTTATTATTAATAACGGCTTATTTTAATAATAAAAAGGAATGATCATGGAATATTTTGCAGAATTAACAGCTAATAACAAAAACAGGACTTTTGTAGCGTCTTCTTTTGTTAAAAATCAGATTTACTCATCTATCCGAATACCGCAAAGGCCGTTGATACCGATGCGCATCAGGCGAAATTACAAAATCCCCATCAGTAAATCATTTGAAGATTCTATGGAAATTATTTTGGTCAGAATGAGATGATTTATTCTTAATCACCTCTTATTTGAACAAAAAGCAAGTTACCTCCTAATGGATTGATGGAAATTTAAATGAAACAGATAGTATCTATCTTATTGCTGGGATTGTTATCCGGAATTGCAATGGCATCCATTGAAAAATTTTCAGTGAATGTTTATTTTCAAAATTTGACTCCAAATTTACAAAAAGTTTATTACGGAGAACAAATAGCTATTCCATTCACTATGTATTATTCCAACCTTAAAGGGTATCAAACCTGGACATTTCCTCCTAATGTTGCAATTCAAAATAATACCCCCTTTTCCTGCCCTCCCTCAACCAACGGATTCGTCAATTTAGAAGAAGGCGTTTGCTATTTCAGCGTGATTGTCCATGGTAATCAGGTAGGACGAATAACTAAGGGCGGAATCTATTACATATTCGGAAAAAATAAGAAAGCTAGCTGGGAGCTTCCACTATCTCTCTATTATTCGGTGCTCGTTATTCCACACCCTCTCTCTATGGCTAACATACCTGTTCAGACTGCGACTGCAAATCTCCCGGTCAATATAAATCTTAAGCCCTATGTGAATTACTACGATGAAAATGTTCTCGCAGGCGCTTTGCCAGTTGCAGATCTGCTGCCCGCACAACTTGATGGCCTTTACTATGATCCTGTGCGTTTTGCAATTATGGGCGTGCCTACACGGGTTGGGACCTATCAATTTAGCCTTGGAGTAGGAAATGCCAATGGTAATGCCAGTCCTATAAACCTGACAGTTGAAGTGGGCGTTAATCAGCGAGACAAACCCGTTTTTAAAACCCATTATCCGATTGCCAGCGCTGTCCCCGGTGAGACCTATCAATTAAATTTAATGGATTTCATCGAAGCAAAGGAAAAATTTGGACAGAACAATCCCTTACATTTTCGTATTGACCTCAACGAAAGTCATCCCAGCTGGCTTAAAATAGATGGAAAAGATAAAACTCTTCTCAGCGGAGATGTTCCTCTCAGCGAGGCTGGTCTTAAAGAAGAAGTTAGTATCATTGCCAGCTCCAATACAGGCGGAGATTCTAGACCACTGAAAATTTATATTTCAATTGCAAGGGATTCAGCAAGCAAGCCCTCAATAAGTCCTTTCTCGCTTGAAAAACCAGCAGGTATTGAATTTGAATACGATGTGCACAAACACATTTTCGATCCGGCTAAGGATGAGAGTCTTCGATTAGTTATTGATAAAGTCGAACCTGAGGCAACCTGGCTGAGAGTATCATCAATCAATCCAACAACATTGATAGGTACTGTGCCACTAGATGCAACCGGTCAGGTCCTTCAGCTTAGTTTACATGCGAATACAAGGACTGGCGGTAATTCAGATGAAATCAAAGTATTGCTAAGCATAGCTGTAGATAAAGAAAAAGCACCTCGTTTTAAAGCAGCAAACCCGCAACTACCCCTTTTCTATCCTGGCACTCCTTTCGACTATGATTTTGTCGCCAACAACGACATATATCCAGATTATGAAGTGGCACCTTACACCGTTGAGTTGGCAGCGGGTTATGGCAATCCTTTCTGGCTAGCTATAGAAAACAACAAACTTATTGCTGATGCAGTGCCAGAAATAATCACTAAGAGCAGTTATCAAATTTATCTCAGGATTAAAAATGTCCCAGGAGGCAAGTCTGAGGTCGTTTCAATAACGTTGCATGTAATGCATTAAGAATAAAAAAAGGAGGCGAGGATGACACAGATATTTACTAATGAAGGGTTAGGGCTGTCAGGTTCTTCAATAGGTCAATTAGGTGCCTATGGCCCTAAAGGCGGGGCAGCATTGGGTCAGGGTGGTGAATCAGTTTATATTAATGCTGCAAATGGCAATATGGTTTTGCGCCAGAGCGATGGATTCCTGGCCGGCGCTGGTTTAGGTTTGGAATTAATACAAAGCTATAACTCACAGGGTGAACGCGGACAAAACTGGTGTTTTAATACGCAAACCCATCTGATTATTGAGGGGCCTGCCAATTGCGCGGGTTCTAATCTGACTCGCGTTGATGAAGATGGTCATAGCAGCCGATTTATTTTCGATAAATTAAAAGGCTACTATGTTGCTGAGAATGGCGGAACAGCGAGTCTTCATTATAGTAATAATAGTTGGTCCTACCGCGAAGGGGCGAATAGTTCCAGTTGTGAATACAACAAAACTGGTCAGCTGACCAGTTTGACAGACCGAGATGGTCACCACTTAAAATTCTACTATCGCGACGGGCAATTAGCACGAATTGTAGATAACAGCGGTAAACAAACCATTGAATGGACTTTCGATAAAGGATTAGTTCGTGACATCCTGACACTGAGTGAGGGAAAGACAATTCATCATTTGCATTATGACTATGATGAAAATCAGCGTCTGCAAAAGGTAAGTCGTGATTTAGGTCAAGGTAAAACGTATTGGATAACCTATGATTATGCGGGAGATTCCAATCGAATAACTGCAATTCGCCAGTCGGATGGCAGCGCCCTTTACATTGCCTATGATTCTGAAGGGCGGGTGAAAGAGCTTAAAGATGGGGAAGGACGGATAACCACTTACAGATATTATCCTGGCAAAACAGAGGTTAGAGATAGCTCAGGCCAGATGCTGACCTACTTTTATGACGCAAAAGGGCGTTTAACCGGCATTGATAGTCCCAGCAATAAACCGATCCGCTATGAGTACAAAGGTGATTTTTTAGCCGCTATTCATCAGGGATCTTTGCATTGGCTTTTTAGTTACAATGAAGCTGGCGATTGTATCCGTATGGAAGACCCCTCAGGCCAGATTAGAACCCGCACTTACGATAATGAACATCGTCTCTTGAACGAGACTTTGTTTACAGTTTTTGACGGCTCTAATCATCCCAAAAATTCAAAAGTAAACCGTTTTGTTTATGACGAACGAGGACATTTACGCTTTAAAATAGCTGCTGATGGCACAGTGACGGAGTATCGTTATAATCTGGAAGGTCAATGTTTAAGTATGCGTACCTATCTGCAAGCGGGTTATAATCCAAGTCAATTGGCCAAGGATCAAGACTTGGATTTAGATGACTTAATTAACTGGGTGGGTTTGCAAAATTCCCAGGCAATTACCCTTAAAAACTACCATTATGATTGGCGCGGCCTACTCGATGAAGAGATACTATTTTCCAATATTAATTCCAATGGTGAAGGTCTAAGTAATAAGTCAATTATAACCTGTTACCGCTATGATGCAGCTGGCAGGCTTGTGGAAAAAATGGTACCTACAAAGAATGGTTATAGTACAACAATTTATCTTTATGATGATTTAGGCCGCTTAATTCAACGTTGCGACAATCAGAATCATTATGAACGTTTCGAATACGATGATGCTCATCAACGCATTGTCTCAACCGATGCCAAAGGGTTACAAACCATTCGTACCTTTGATCGCAGCGGTTTGCTATTAACCAATCAATACGTGGATAAAAAGCAGCAGAGTTACGGAACAACACACTATTACTACGATGCTGCAGGACGTTTACAGTCTGAATTGAGTGCTGACGGCAAAGCCACATATTATTTTTATGATAAAGAGGGGCAGCTTGTTGCAAAATGTATACCAGGCGGTGCATTAACCGAATATCGCTATGATGCCCTGGGTCGGCTTTTGCAAACAATACAATATAAAGAGGCTGTGGATACAAAAAGTTGGCTTAAATCTATGCCGGCCTGGTCTGACCTTCACCTTTCTTCCAACCCTAAAGATCGCATCAGTCAACTAGTCTATAACGCCTGCAATCAGGTGGCTTATCAAATCAATGCCGAGGGCGCGGTTATTGCTTTTGATTATGATGCAGAAGGCCGCGTGATTAAAAAGATAGCCTATTCAAAACGCCTAAGCAATTATCAGGTAGATAAGCCCTTATCTTTTGAATCTCTAAAATTAGAGGCTGCCAGGGAAGATCGCTCTTATTACTATTTTTATGATAAAACAGGGCAGCTGCAAGCCGAAATTAATGGCGAGGGGAGTGCAAAATCTTATCATTATGATCGTCAGGGACATTTATTAGAAACAATTCGTCATGCCAGAAGGCTAAGTTTACCCCCTCCAAGAGAATGGGTTCCCCCAAATAGTTCAAATGCAGATATTCATAATTTTAGCCTTTATAATCTTGCCGGATTAAAAATCGCTGATATCGATGCAGCAGGCTATGTCACAACTTATGAATACGATGAACGAGGTTTATTACAGAAACAACGTAGTTTTTCAAAAGCTATATCTGAGGTAATATTCAGCAAGATCAACGCAGAGACAACGCTTGCAGAGCTCGCCTTAGAGGAGAAAGAAAGCGATCATTTCAGCAATTACAGCTACGACGATTTAGGACAACTCATTGAACAGCGTGAACAAAATGGTCTAATCAGGCGTTATAGCTATGATGAAAAAGGCTTGCTTCTAGAAAAAACCCTGGTTGATGAGAAAACGCAAAAAATACGGCAGCAACGTTTTCGCTACGATGCAGTGGGGAGAATCAGCCAAAGTTTAGATGCAACAGGTGCTGCAAAACTCATGAATAATGAATCTTTGAGTGAGGCTGAAATAAACGCTATCTGGCAACAGTATGGTATTCGTTATAATTATGATCTGGCAGGGCAGCTTATTAGTCGAACTAATTCACTGAATCAAACAAGCCGCTATTTTTACAATGAGGCAGGTCAACTCATTTATACGGTTAATGCCAATGGTGAAGTTAGTGAGCATG
>JACCSX010000307.1 GCA_013812775.1 Tatlockia sp.
GTTTAAATCATTTAATAATGTCAATTTTAATGCTTATTTTACTTTTAGCGGTTAACCAATACCTTCCCTTGGCTAATTTGATTAATCTGCTATTTAATATGTTTATGTTAATACTGATTGTTCTTTATGCCATGCAAGCTCTCAGAGCAATAGAACCCTTACTCCCGGTGCCTAAAATCTTTAAATAATTCCAATAGTATCTGCAATGAAGAAGGAAGACTTTATGAAGAGAATCTGTTTACTGGTATCCCTGTTTTTAATAACGCCAGTTCTCCATGCTGAAGATAATTTAGCCATTCCTGCGATGATCCTGCAATTTCTGGATCAATGTTATGATAATGAAGCTAAAACTGGCCCAGATTTAGCCAAATGCGTCTTGAAAAAATTGGAACATAAGAAAAATCCCGAAAGCTACAAGATAAATTTTACCCAAGACAGTTTTAATAGAAAAATCTTGAGCAGTTTTACGCTCATCATCTATAACAAACAAGGTCTCACTATCACCTGTCGCGGCGTAGCCTCTGATAAAATTCACATTCAATCCTGCAGCTCGGAAAAAAAGGCTCCGCTGAGCGAGGGTAAAGAACTCTCTATTACCCCACCAGAATGAACTCTAATCACTGAACCGAATGCCTCCTATCCAGGTTGCATTAAGGCGTTTCGAATTTTTCCAGTACGTGAATCATCACTAGCATGGTCAATTATATCTTGCATATTTGCCTCATAACCTGCAGAAAAATTCTTAGTCTGCTTAAAGAAAGAAAAACAAGAGCTACGATCGTAAGTATATTGGTGAATTGACTTAAATAACTGCTGATTGGAAGTTGAAGTATCTGCATAATGAAGTTGAGCTAACTCCCAGGCTTTTGCGGTTCTTGAAACTGGATTTGCTTTAACGTAACTAATTATCTGATTATAAGTTAATTGTTGTTTTGGTGTTTTAAAGAAACTGGTCTGCCCCTCCCAAAGAGCTTCATAAATCTTATTAAAGGCACCTAGAAGAACAATTTTAGAATTAACCTGTTTAAGATCATCTTCTACTTTGGAAGATGAAACCATACATAGCTCTGGCGCAAGCCGTAAAAACTCCTTTTGGAACCGTCTATCCTTAGATAATGTTGTGAGATCAAAAAGAGGAATTGTTATATCCACTAAACCCTTAGGATCAGCATCTTTAAAGGCCTCAAGAAATAATCCAGCCGCTTTCTCAGGTTCCCAGCCGTAAACACCTATTCCTAAGGGCTGAATAAACAAGGGACGATTCAGTTCAATAGCATCAAGAACCGCTAATCTAACAGCTTCTTTATACTGCTTAATAAAAGCAACTTCCTGTTCAAGATCTGAAAAGTTTTCAAAACTAAGACCGGGGCCAGATAGCATTGGAACTGTAGCAATGGCTCCAATGTATTCATTTTGCTCTGCGATACGCATATAAGAGGGCATTTTTGCTTCACGATTAAAGAATTTATCAAGGTGAAGCTGTAAAGCCTTTGTCCAGGTCTGGTCTGAATAATCAACATGCTTGTTTTGATCAAACAGTTTTTTAAATAGTAGAAAACCGGAACCCATTTGCTCCACAGTAGAGCAAGTAACTGTTCCAGCACAGACTACTAGCGATCTGGGTTGAGGGTTTATAAATCTTGATGCAAATTTAACTGGCATAAATGTCCTTGGGTATTTTGAAAAATATCAATGATTTTTGGGCATAACTATATCACAAAGATAATATAAAAAGCAATTTGTCGGACTTATAGCAAGAAAACGATTTTATCAATTGGCAATCGTTAAAGACTAGGCTAATTACTTGATCTAACCGATAATACTGCTTGATAACAGCAAACACAGAAATCCATGATAAAAATTAATCATAGTCTACTTTCAGCCGAAGCTTTAGATAGCCTCCTTCTCGAGGTGATAACCCGCCAGGCTACTGATTATGGGGAATTTGAAATTGATTTCGAGCCTAAGAAAAAACAATTGTTACAAAAGTTAGAAAAGGGCGAGGTTCTAATCGTTTATTTTTCCGAAGAAGGCTTTTGCGATATTATTCCAGCTGAAAGTTTAAAATTGGATCAGGGCATATTGGAATGACTTCTAACATATGATACATCTATTACCTTTATTGACGCTCTCATGCCGATTATTACTGTTATAAATCTTGGTCAAGTGGACTGCCATGCAAACAAAAAATTACCCCTTATTTTAAAATAATGGTCAATAAGAGCATTAGAACCCCATACAATTGAAATAATAGTCTCTAACTAAACAAGAGATTTCTTGGCCATTTAACCTATTTTGGCCTAATGCTTTCCATCTAAACAATCTAATATAATTCTTGGCAGATGGATTGTAGAGTTAGTAAAAGGGATTTTTAGGGAAGAAGGAACGCAGGGATTGCGTTGCTTTAGGTATGCGGGTTGCAATTCATCAATTAATACAAATCCCTTTATTAGATCCCACATTAAAACTGCCTGAAATTTGCTTTTTTATAATTGTTTTGGAGGTAGTACAAGATGGATTTTATAATTGATGCGGCTATTCAATATTTGTCTGAACGCAGCTTTAGCGAGAAGCAACTGAGAGATCAACTGCTCAACGATTTTAAGGGCCTAAGTGATTTAGATTCTCTGATGAATCTTGCAATTGCCCGTTTGAAAAAATTAGAACTGATAAATGATTTTCGTGTGGCTGAGAGTTTAACTCAACGCTTTTGTCATAAAGGGGATTCGTTTATTAAACAAACCCTGGCCCAGAAAGGAATAACAGAGAAGATCATTACAAAAGCTTTAGCCTCTATTGGCGATGAATCTTCACGCGCTTTAGAGGAGGCAAGAAAAAAATCTCAAGCCTTTCATAGCATTCAGAATGAAACTACTAAACTAACTTTGCGACGTTTTTTAACCGGACGTGGATTTTCGTTTTTAGCTATTCAATTTGTTCTTCGCAAGCTGACTCAAGAGGAAAATTACGTTAAAACTAATTTCATAAGCCAAAATTGGAGAAAAATCTCATTATTTTAGGTTTCAGGTTTATCTCAGGCATATCCTGATGACAGAATTTCTCTTTGTCTAGATTTTGCAAAATGTGTTACATAAAATCCCGATGTTTACCGAGTTAGCGATGATTACATTACTTGAGCCTTGCAAGCAGGACGAGATCATATTTATTTCTACTATGCAAAATAGTCGCGATTTTCATTTTCCATTTATAAAGGCCCCTGCTACCTCGGAAGAATTTCAAACCTATCTAAGTAAATCTAAATTAGAAACTGAGAAATATTATATTGCTTGGAATAGTCAACATAAGATTATTGGCGTTTTTAATATCTCTGGTATTTTTCATGGCGTCTTTAAAAGTGCCTTTTTAGGATATTATGCGTCTGCAGAGTATGCTGGTAAAGGATTAATGAGTCAGACCATGAAACTTGTACTTAATGAAATATTTAGATCTTTAGATTTACATCGAATCGAAGCAAATATTCAACCAGCTAATACTGCATCCATCTATCTCGCAACAAGAAATAGCTTCTTAAAAGAAGGATTTTCCCCACGCTATTTGAAAATTAATGGCATCTGGCAAGATCATTTTCGTTTTGCATTGACAATTGAAGATTGGTTAGCATCGAAATAGACATAACCTATGCCAAACCCCCACTGCCATTAAGTAAAGAAAGAATTCCCTCATGCCTACTTCCCGCGGCTTGTCCGCGGGATCAGAGATCTTTGCTGGGATTGGCATCCTATATTCCGCGGTCGAGCCGCGGAACGTAGAGAATGGATGTAATTTGGGCATATATGTCTTAACTTAATGGCAGTGTGCCAAACCCCCTCCCGTCAAATTCGAAAGCCCTTGTCGCTATTTAAATCAGATTGCGAACTTTGCTGAGATTTAGCTCTCTGAAAAAATCCACTTCTACTACCGCTACCCTGGAATTCTTGCTTATTAGTAGGCAAATTTGCAGAATCTTTATAATTGATGGTCAGGATGGTTGTTTCTTTAACATAAACAATACTATTAATATTGGAGGTTTGATTATCATTTTGAGAAAAAATACAAGCTTGCTTGATTGCAGATTGAAGATTCCATTCCAGCCCTTTATCGATTAATTTTAATTGAACTAAAAATTCGATTATATCAGCTGAAAGGTTTTCAGGATCGCAGTCACTATCAATCCTGTTAATAGGATCCAGGTGAAGTTTCATAAAACCCAAAGCTTTTTGCTTAAATTCATCAGAAGCAGGATTTGTTAAACTATCTGCTTTAGAGCATGCGTAGAGCAGATAGTAAAGGATTTCCAAGTGGGTGGATGACTCTTCGCTTGCAGATAAACCTTTTTTTATCAGTTCATCTATCAGGTTAATAGTTTCATTCAAACCCTCTTTAACAAAATTTATATTATCAGCATAGGTCTCAATAAGCCTGTGTTGGGCGTACAAAATGCTTAGCCAAACCAGTTGATCATTAACATAAGAATGGGATTCATAGTAATTAGATTTTATTTCTTTCAGTAAATTTAATAAGGAATCAGCATTCTGATTTTTCTCAAGCATTAAATCTACTTTTCTACTTTTAAAATCAGCTAAATCTTCATAAGATTTAGCAAGAAAATTAATGATTGTATTAAGCTCAACGTCAACTTTATGTTTAGAGGTTTTCAAAAGTCTGAAGGCGTTTTTTAAAACTGTGACACTTTTTTCAAGATCAGTGATTAATTGATCCAAACCGGGTAATGATTCATTCTTAAGTGCAACTAATACTTCATTATTAATCTTTTTAAAATTGTAAACCGCAAAATTAAAATGAGTAATGGGCAGATAGTAATTTATTATAGAATCTTTAAGGTCTTTAGCTTCAGTTTTGAAATTTTCACTTCTAGAGGTTTTGCTCAATAAAATTGTAGTGCATGCTTCTCTGCATTTTTCCAATAGTGTAATTTCATCATTAAACAGGGTTTCATCAATAAGATATACATTGATAAATTCAAGCTCAGTCCGTACCCCTTCTAAAGAATTCTCCATAGAAGATTTTTTAAAATAATAGGTGCTGGCACGGCCGTGGGGAGCTAGAATTTTTTGGATAGAATTTATTGCTTTTTTCTCAGATTCAAAAGAATAGTAATTAGTATCATATAAAAATTGGTCCAGCTGCCTTGATTCTTGTTGGAAATTATTATGAATAATGCGTAATTTTTTCTTTGCTCGATTATAGAAGCTGTCTATATCTTGTTTTTTAACGGTATTATCTGAATGCTGCTCCAAATTGACTACTAATGACTCATCACAAATTATTGCTTGCCTTGGAACTTCGTTAGTAAACGTTGGATGTTCTACAAGCAGCGAGTCTGAATCTTGCGTTTTTTTCTCATAAGCCGATTCGGGTGTTAGACTTTCTTTATCAAAGGTCTCTAAATTTAAACCCTGATAAATAAACGTTTCTGTACCTGGATTATTTGCAGGAATTTCTTCAACCTCAGAAATGAAATCAGGAGTTTCTTCATCGGAATAACCATATGCCATATTTATATCATTGTTTTTGGTAGGTAGAGGATTGAAATACTCCTCCTCTTTTTTGATATTTGTATTGGGTTTTAAGTCTAATTTGCGCTTTTTTAAAGGGATATAAACTTCCTTTGGAGGAAGTGTATTAATTGGGAGCTGTTTTTTAGTTATTTGATTAGGCTCCAAGTTAAAGTTGCGTTTTTTTAAAGGTATGTACACTTTATTTAAAGGATATTGATTGTTTTGGAGCTGATTTATTGTTTCATGACTATCCGTTTCTGTTTGATGTTCTGAGTTGGAATCAGCAAGTGGACTTAGATACAAATGCTCTGAATTAGTAGATGATAAAGAAATTGCAGGTTCATCATCTTTTTTGGGATTTGCTATCGTTTGAAACGATTGTAAGCCTAAGTCTTTGATACGGTTTCTTATTATCTTTATAGGCCCTGTTTTGATTTGGGGTTTATTTTTTGCTTCATGACGATCATTAACTTCGATTGACTGTACCTGCTCCTCAATCTTGGGATTATCGAGTTGACTTAGACCAAGAGCCAATGAATTCATAGTCAATTGATTCGAAATATTCTCAAAAAGGGTGTTGCCCAGTAGGAGTGTTTCAGAATTTATGTCCTTATATAATGGAAAAGTTTGGTTGGTTATCGCTAATGTACGTTCCTGAATAGTTAATGTTAACCAACTTATTTCCTCGTCAGTTAATACCGCCCGCTCATTTTCACTATAACGCTTACAGAGGTCGCGTTGAACAACAAATTGACTCAGCTTTTTATAGTTCAAGGTAAAATCCATCCGCACAATCTCAGGAAGATCTTGGAATTGTTCTAGGCTAAATAGAGGAAGGAAGTTGTTCATAATGGTTAAGAGTGGGGAAATTAACATTTGCTTAAATGACCTATATTAATAAATTATGGTGGATATTAAAGCACATAGTCATAATTTAAACAATGTGTTTTTGAATGCTTTAGAGAAAATTGAGGCAATTACCGTAGAAATTAGGGATCAGAAAGCTTCAATGGTTTAATCCGCCTTTATTCACCACAAACAATATTTATTTTGTTAAGAATAGAGGCAGCAATATCTTCGGCTCGTAGTTGAAAGTGCTTTTCAAGTTGAGGAATAGTAGCAGAACGTCCGAAGGTATTGACTGAAAATAGAATTGCTCGTGGGTTTAACTGATTCCAATGATCAATGCTTGCTGCTTCAATTATCGCAATAGGGCAATTTAATGGCATAAATAGACTTTCCTGATAGGATTTTGACTGAGCTATAAGCCTTTCCCAGCAGGGGATAGAAATTATTTTTGTAGATTTTCCTACTTTATCTAATAAGGTAGATACTTCAATAGCTTTCGCTAACTCAGAACCTGTTGCTACTAAAATCACAGCGGGTACTGTGGGACTATCCTTGTAGACATAACCTCCTTTAAAAATTAATTCATTGCCTTGGTCTAATCGATTTAAACAAATTGGGATTGGTTGGCGCGATAAAATAAAAGCAGTTGGTCCATTTTGTTTTAGGGCCATCCCCCAGTGAGTATTGATTTCTTCCATAGTTGCTGGACGAACTACCTGTAAATATGGCATGGCACGAAAAGAGGAGAGTTGTTCAACGGGTTGATGCGTAGGACCATCTTGACCTACAAAAATAGAATCATGCGTAAAATGAAAGATTATCTTTAGATTCATCATCGCGGCAGCTCGAACAGCATTACGCATATAATCAGAAAAGGCTAGATAGCAGCCTAGGACAGGGATGAATCCAACCTGCGCTAAGCCAATTGCAATTCCTCCCATAGCAAATTCACGGACGCCAAATTTAATGTTTTTGGTTGCAAATAGTCTTGGCTCAGTTTGATCATTAACGATATAGGTTCGATCTGATTTTGAAGTATCTGCGGAGCAAGCAATTAAAGTTGGAATGGAATCACAAAATGTGTTTAAGACCTGATGCCCCATGTCTCTTCCTGAGAGATTGCAAAGATTTTTTATTGATTTTGTTCCTAATTTATCCATTAATATTTCAAGAGGAGGAAGGGCCGACAGTAAACTAAAAAAACTAGCCAAGACACTATCGCTTTGTATAAGTTTATCAAACTCTAACAACCAGGTTAGAAAGGCTTGCTCATGCTTGAGAACTTGGTTTGTAAAATAGGCATATATTTCATCAGGAACCCAGAAAGATCTGTTCGCTAACCCAAGAGTTACCTTGATTTCCATTATTACCCCGGCATTTAAATATTGCTAAGAATGCCATGCTGCATAAGCAGTCTCTTTCTTCTTGAAAAAATTCATTATTTTTGCTTCATTGAACTGGACTTTAGTCAGGTAATACCGGATGTTAA
>JACCSX010000294.1 GCA_013812775.1 Tatlockia sp.
AATGTAAACCTGATTAGGCTGCGCTGCATCAAGGTTAGGGTCTACTCCCATCCTCTTGAGCGCTCCAGAGGACGGGCTATTCAGTCAATGTCAGGGAAATTATCTTACTCTACAAAACACTCACCCATACCATCATTGCTCCATTTTGTAACGAGTGTATTAAGCTCATTACAATCATCATCCTTACAAAGTTTGGTTGCATGATGGAGTTGGCAAGCACCGGCCCAGCCATTGTCTAAAAGGCGATTGTCACTGCCTTTGGCAAGGCCTCCCCTTTCGGTGGAGCATCACCGCCAGAGATATCTACTTTTTTAGGTGTTGCATAGTCTTCACCAGTTAATTTACCTAAAGATTGGAATGGATTAAAGTTAAACTCATTCATTAAGACCCAGGCATTAGAAGTAGTGCTCGGAAGAGTATTGGCATTCCAACCAAAAGGAATAGCAAAGCGCTTGCTAGCATAGAGATAAGCTTGACCGACAGAGGGTGCCAAGCTGACAAAGTATTCTTTCGGTGTAGCATTATCAAAATTAGCAGAAAGATAGTTATCATTTCGCAAATTTAGAATCCCTTCCTGCATATCTGCAAGATTGGCCTTTAATTCAGTGATATCAACACCTTGTGTATCATAATAAGCAATTAATGAATTTGCAGTATTGATAGCCCCAGCCGTCCATTCTGAGGACATGATTTTTTCAGGCTGTGAACCAACATTATTCTGTAAGGTATAACCCACGCCCCAAAGGTGGCCATTGTTATAATAACCGCCTTTTTTTATCACATTTTTCCAGATAGCCAAGGCTGTGCCTGAGCCGTACCACTTATCAACTGTTTCCACACCTAAGGCTGAAATCCCCCAGGTATTAATATCTACTGCCATAGAACCACTTTGTTCTGATTTATCAGCTACCCAATCGTTGGTTGATGAGGGGTTTACTGCAGTACCATGAGTGTAAAAGTAATTGTTTTTTTGATCGTAGGCGCCATTATAAATAAAACTCAACAAACCCAGGGTTTCAAAGCCATTGACAGTTTTACCGCCATGAAGCATGACTTTGATATCGGCTAAGGCTTTTGTTACTTCTGGAGTTTGTTCAGTATTTTTTAAGATTTGATTCAGCGTTTGTAATCCACCTAAAACAGAGAAATTATTCTCAATGGAGATTTCACCTTTTGGAATAGGCCCCTGATTACCCTGTGAACCGCCAGGAGCGTAGTAAAAGGCGCCAATTCCGGCTTGCATTGCTGAAAAAGCATATAAACTGTCGATTGCACTTTTTAATGCAGTTGAGTCAGCTGCAACCTTGCCATTATTGACTAAGGTTTCTGCTTGCAGTGGGCCCAGCAAGAGTGCCCAGGCGTTTTCACCAGTAATTGGTTTCCAATCAGACCAAGTACTTACATATTTAAAAAACTCGGCTGGATGGTGTTTGGGATCCTCTTTTGCCAGTTTTTCCGGATCATAATCCCAACTGACGTAATCTTTATATTTTTCACTTTGATAAAAGGGATCTTTATATTGAAAATCGGTAGCAATCATTCGGAAACTAAAGGCTAATTTAGGATCGCTAATAGTTTGGTTATAGCCATATTTAAACGATTTGTCGGTGGCGCGGTTTTGGCTGTTGGCAATTGCCTGCGATTGGTTCGCTATTAATTCCCGTGCTTTTCCTAATTCAAGATATCCATTTTTTGCAGCCAAGGCTAGGGCGATTTGCCAGGTCGCAGCATCATAAATATCTGCGCCATATTTCATATCGGTGCGCTCAATCTGTGCCTGAGCCTGAAGAATTTCTTTCTCTGAGCCTCCATTGGGTGGCAAGCCGTGGCCAAGGATAGCGTAGGGGTTGCTATATAAACTATCTACCACCGAGCAGGTATCGTTAGTGGCGCAGACATAATCACCAAAATATTTGCCAATGTCATCGCCATTACCAATATAGTAACTAAGCGGGACGAGGTGTGAATCTTTAGAAGGGACCAACAATTCCTTGGAGGTAAGGAAGCGGACAAGCTCTTTAATATCGTTTGCTTTAGATGCAAATGCCGGAGTAGCAGCAGTCAACAATAATCCGCATGCTATTACCATTCTGGAAAACTTTGCCATTAACAAGCCTTAATAAAGTAAAAAAGAGGCCCGAGTATAGCCAATTAATTATTAAAGTTCTGTGGTTTTTGATCGCTCTTTACGCTCAATTAACAAAATATTATCATAGTGGCGCAATGTCTAATTTTTTTGGTTAGAATCATCGGTTTAATCAACTGAATAATAAAGCGAGAAAAACTATGCCATCTTTTGATATTGTATCTGAAGTCAACGAAGTAGAGCTTCGTCATGCCGTTGAAAATGCACTCCGCGAAATGGGGACCCGCTTTGATTTTCGTGGCGTTGAATCAAGTATTGAGCTGAAAGAGCTAACTGTTACCTTAAAGTCAGAGTCTGATTTTCAGGTCAGGCAGTTAGAGGATTTGTTTCGTAATCATTGCACCAAACGAAATGTCAGTGCTGCTGGTATTGATATTGAAGATAAACCGGTGCATAGCGGCAAGACTTATTCCCTTAACATGACTTTCAAACAGGGTATAGACCAACCTATAGCAAAAGAAATTATCAAATTGATTAAAGATAATAAACTTAAAGTACAAACCTCTATCCAGGGTGACAAAGTTCGCATCACAGGAAAAAAACGTGATGATCTACAAGATACTATCGCTTTTTTAAAAAAATCCGATATTGAACTGCCCTTGCAGTTTGAAAATTTTCGCGAGTAGCCACTGGCCTCGATGGTTTATCAAAAATTATAAGGGTAATGATACCTAACTGATAAAAATATTATCTCAGAAAGGGTGGTCAGCCCTGACTGGGTTGTCTATGTTAGAGTCTTTCAGAAGCCTAAATCACTTCAAAGATCCTCATAGGGAGCTTTATTTTCGGCTCAACAGTCAGATAGTCATTACCTGGATTGACCTGTAAATCCAAATTAAATCCGCTTGATTAAAATTCTTTATTTTCAATCGCTTGCTGACCATTTAGGGTGACTTGTAGTGTTTAAATAAAAGCTGCTGCAATTGTTGACTTTATGAATAAAAACGGTATCTTTTCCTTTTTTAACTCAAGGAAGTATTAAAATGTATAAAATAGGCTCCCCTAAAATTGCAGAACTCGCTTTTCGTGATAGTAGTTTCACTGAAGTATTTCTCTCTCTTCGCAGTCTCGGAATTTTTTACGGAACAGATAAGTACGGTACACGTGAAAATTTTGGTGTTGCCCTAAAAAAAGCATTGAATGAGCGTATTATTGATCCTGTTATATATTGGAAAAACGACCTTAAAAACTGTTTTTTTAAACCTTATGAAAACAAAAACGAAGGAGTAAATGCTTTAGGTTTAGGTCTGATAGTCCCTCTGATGACTTTATTAACTGGTTTGGGCGTTATTACTGCAGGTTTTAGTTTGATTAATTTACTTGGTTTCTTCTCTTTACCCGCCTTTGTTGAACTGGCTGCGGGCATTGTTGGTCTGTGTCAGGCAGCGTGGTATCAAGCTAAAGCAATCTATTATATAAAAGATGAGGTGCAAAATAATGAAGCCCAGGAGCTGGCAAAATCTTATTTTCTTGATGCAGGAGTTCATTTCGCCCTGGTTTTACCAATGTTATTCGTCACTTTAGTATCAGCTCCTTTTGACTTGGCTCGATTTATAACCCGTACTATCGCTACCTTCATCGATTGTCTGACGCCAACAAAAGCCTTCTCTCTGGAAGAGCCTGAGATCAATGATGAACATCACTTTCCTTCTTCTATGGGTATGTCCTCCTATTAAACATAAAGTGAGTAGCTTATACGGCTACTCACTAATCAAACTGATTCTTTCCTTTCCCATCTCAGTCTTCGACTAACTTTATATTGCTGTATTAAAGAACACAAAAATATTTTTATTGCAAATTTTTGTATATTTTGTGATCGTGTCGTATAATAAACTTGCAAACAAAAACAAGGAACGTGATCATGAAAAAAATAATAATAGCAGCATTAGTGTTTGTACCAGCAACTTTTCTTACTACCAGTTGCTCCGTTACATCAGCAGGTGGTTATCATCCCAGGAACGACTATGTCTATTCTGTAGGCCATTACGGATATCGTCCTTATTGGGGTGCAAATACTTACTCCATTGGTTGGGGTAATGGTGGATACTGGCGTGGTTATCGAGGTGTTTCTACTCGTAGCTGGTGGGGTGGCCATCGTCATTGGTAGAGTAATTACGAGTAGCTATAGGGGGCTCTCTTTGCCCTTATACAAAACCCCGTCATTGAATTCGCTGACGGGGTTTACACTTTAGTGTTTTATTCCTTCGCCCGCGAAACATATTCGCCCTTGCGTGTGTCAACTTTAATCACTTCACCTTTTTGAACAAATAAGGGTACGCGTACAACTGCCCCCGTTTCCAGAGTTGCAGGTTTACCTCCGCCGCCAGAGGTATCGCCCTTCAGGCCAGGGTCGGTTTCTGTAATTGTAAGAATGACGAAATTAGGAGGGGTTACCAGAATCGCTTCATTATTCCACAGGGTAACTATGCATACATCCTGTTCTTTCAACCATTGTGCTGCATCCGCCAAAGCTTCCGCGCTAATTGCATACTGTTCGAAATTTTCCTGAACCATGAAATGGTAAGCTTCGCCATCGTTATATAGGTATTGCATTTCCACATCAGCTACATCGGCTGAAGTAAGCGTTTCGTTGGATTTGAGGGTACGCTCAACTACACGTCCTGTTTTTAAGTTGCGGATTTTGATACGGGTAAAAGCCTGACCTTTACCAGGTTTTACAAATTCGCAATCGACAATGTTGCAGGGTGCATTATCAACCATTACTTTCAAACCGTTTTTAAGATCGTTGCTGCTGTAGGTAGCCATTCGTGCTCCAGAGTTGAGATTTTGTTGCAATTTCGTTAGAGTTCGCGCAGTTTATCAATTTTGTACAATTAATGCGAGATGACTCTGTGACTTGGCAAAAAATTCTGGCGCAAGGTTTTAGGTCTGCCCATGAATTGCTGGACTTTTTATCATTACCCTACGAATTGGGCAGTTTATTAGCGGAAAAGCAATTTAGAACTCGAGTACCTCGTGGCTTTGCAGCACGTATGGAAAAGAGAAATGCAGAGGATCCTCTTCTTTTACAAGTACTCGCCGTGAATGAGGAGTTATCTGTCGTTGAAAACTATGGCGTTGATCCTCTTGTGGAAGCAGAAACGAATCCTTTGCAAGGACTTATACACAAATATCAGGGACGTGTTTTACTGACCCTTACAGGTTCTTGTGCTGTCCATTGTCGTTATTGTTTCAGACGCCATTTTCCTTATCAGGACAATAATCCTGGACGTGATGGCTGGCAGCCTGTCCTTGATTATATTCGTCAGGACGAGACAATTTACGAGATTATCCTAAGTGGTGGTGATCCATTTTTAGCTAGCGATTCAGTCCTCGAAGATTTGATAAAGCAATTAGAAACAATTCCGCATCTACGGACTCTTCGTTTTCATACGCGCATCCCGGTAGTTTTACCGGAACGAATTAATAATGAGCTATTAGCCCTGCTTGCAGCAACCCGCTTACGTAAAGTTATTGTCCTCCATTGCAATCATGCTCAAGAACTTGATGAGAAGGTGCGGCAGGCTTGTGCGGACTTAGCAAAGGCCGGTTGTCATTTGTTAAATCAATCTGTTCTTTTGAAAGCAATTAACGATAATGCAACCGTTCTGGCCAATTTAAGCGAAGGTTTATTCAATTGCGGTGTTTTGCCCTATTATTTGCATGTACTCGACAAGGTGGCTGGCGCTGCTCATTTTGATCTGTCTGAGGATTCGGCGCTAGCTATTCACAAGCAATTGCAAGGATTACTGCCAGGTTATTTAGTACCGCGCCTTGCGCGCGAAGTTCCGGGTCGGGCGCATAAGATTTTGTTACAATGAGTCTTCCGCTTTTGCATACAACATAATTAGCCTCTCTTGAGCGTTATAACCGTCATTTCTAATTGGTATATAGCTTCCATCTGCTTGCATTTCCCAGGCATTGGTATTGTCTTTTAAATAATTTATAAAAATTTCCTGTTTGATACGTTTACGGCAATTTTCATCAAGGATAGGAAACATAATTTCGATGCGGTTATAAAGATTACGTTCCATTAAATCAGCGCTTGAGCAGTAATAGTGTTCTTCCTCTTCTTTGCGAAAATAAAAGACACGATGGTGTTCAAGGAAACGACCCACAATTGAAATAACGCGAATATTATCTGAAATCCCGGGAATACCTGGTTTTAGACAACAAACTGAACGTACAAATAGGTTAATTTTAACCCCTGCCTGCGAGGCTTGATAGAGCGCCATAATCATGGTTTTATCGGTGAGACCATTCACTTTGATATTAATTTCTGCGTCTTTACCCTCGCTTGCCGCTTGCTTACAGGCCTCGATCTCCCGCAGTAAATTTTTTTGCAAAGTAAAGGGTGAATTGCAAAGTGCTTTGAGCTTTACCGTTTTTCCAAGGCCTGTAAGTTGCTGGAAAATAATTTGTACATCGGAGGCAATGGTTTGATCGCAGGTTAGTAAACCAAAATCAGTGTAGAGTTTTGCTGTTTTTTCATGGTAATTGCCGGTTCCCATATGCACATAGCGCTTTAATTTTCCATGGGTCCGGCGCACAACCAGCGTCATTTTGGCATGGGTTTTGTAGCCCATTACGCCATATAGAACAAGGACGCCGGCCTCATGCAAACGGTTGGCAAGTTTTAAATTGGATTCTTCATCAAAGCGGGCGCGAAGCTCAACTACAGCGGTTACCTCCTTCCCCGAGCGTGCAGCCTCCACCAGTGCCTTTACCATCGCAGATTCAGAATGACTGCGATAAAGTGTTTGTTTAATGGCGAATACAGAGTGATCAGCTGCGGCTTGACGGACAAAATCAATCACCACATTGTAACTTTGATAGGGATGATGCAATAAAATATCCTTCTCATCCAATGCATTGAATAAATTACGTTTTTTATGAATAATTTGCGGATATTGCACCACTAGAGGGCTAAAATTCAGATCGGGACGGTCAATATGGTTAATCACACTATGATAGCGTTGCAGGTTGACAGGACCATTACAAAGGTAAGCATCTTCATGATGCAGATGATGTTTTTGCAGCAGAAAATCAACGATATGTGCCGGGCAGTGGATATCAACTTCAAGCCGAACCACATGGCCATAATGCCGTGAAAATAATTCACGTTGCACAGCGACTGCAAGATCATCGATTTCTTCCTCGCGTAAAAACAAATCGCTGTTACGTGTAAGCCTGAAAGGATAGCATCCGTTTATTTCCATGCCCGGAAAAAGACTATTAATATGTGTCTGAATTATCGAAGACAAATAGACAAAATAACTGCCACCATTTGCGCAAAGCTCGGAGGGTAGATGAATCATCCTGGGAATAGAACGAGGCGCGTGCACAACTGCATAATCAATGTTGCGATCAAAGGCATCCTTGCCGCGCAGGGAAATAATAAAATTTAAACTCTTATTAAATAAACGTGGGAAGGGATGTGCTAAATCAAGCGCTATAGGACTAACAATCGGTAAAATTTCAGTTTTAAAATAATGTTTCGCCCATAAATGGATATCATCGCTCCATTCTTCCGTAGAAAGAAAATGAATGTTCTCTTTCGCCATGGCCGGAATTAGGTCTTTATTAAAGATGTTATAAAGCTCATCACTCAGAATATGCACTTTTTTAGAGAGTTGATTGAAAATTTCATCTGGACTAAGGCCATCGATATTAGGCTTTCTTGAAGATAGAGCAATTTTTTCTTTTAAGCCAGCCACACGGATTTCAAAAAATTCATCTAGATTCCCAGAGCAGATACAAAGAAAACGCATACGCTCAAGCAAAGGTACATGCGTATTTTTCGCCAATTGCATGACCCGCTCATTAAAGGCCAGTGCTGTGAATTCGCGGTTAATATAATATTCAGGGTTATCTAAATCAGAGCTCACGGATTTTCCCTTTTATCTGTTCTGCAAAATTTATTTTGCCAGTTGCTCTGCTCTTAAGCAAACCATTCCTAATGGGCTTTAACAAAGAAAAAGCAAATTCCTATAAAGACAAGAAAACCCCAAAAAGGGGAAAGTTGGAAATAAACTAAAGAAAGAAAAAACAAAAAGCATGCTATGGCAATCGGCAGCGAATAGTACATATTTATAATGCCCTGAGCTACTGAGAAGGTGGCTGCGGCTAATAAGGCTAAGGCGCCATATTGCACGCCAACCATAATTTTTTGGGTTACAGGGCCATTATTTGATGCAAGAAACTGATAGCCTAGGATTGCCAGAATTAAACCGGGTAAATTTAGGCAGGCAAGGGCGACTATCATACCCAACATCCCGGCGGCTTTATAACCGATGAGCGCTGTTAGTTTCACAGCTGTTAATCCGGGAAAGAGAAAACTGGTACCAAGCATGGAGACAAATTCATCAGGCCCAATCCATTGGCGATAGGTGACGGCTTCATACTCCAGTAATTTCAACATGGAATTGCCACCGCCCAAGGAAATAAGGCCAATTTTGCCAAAACTAATCATAATGGCGAATAAATTAGTTAACATAGCGCTAAGATCCGTTTTAGAAAACTGACATAGTCGCAGGAATGCCCTCCTGGCATCAACTGTCTTGCAAGAGTCGCGACAAGATTTTGCGAACGACCTTCTACACACAGGCTAAAATAAATGTTCCTGAATATTTCCATGCGAGCCAGTTCAAGTTTAATCGTGGGTTCAGACGGCATTTTATAAATCAAGGCTTCCTTTGCTACCTCAATTTTTTGCTGATTATTTTCTAATTGCTTTACTATTTCCGCAGCGCGAAGTTTGCTTCCGGGCAAGATTAACTCAGAGGGATAATTCTCCAGATTAATTTTTTTGCCATAGCCTCTTAATAAATCCGTTTCTTGTAAAAGCGGTTTATAAAAAAGCTGCGAACGACGTTGTTTGATATTGTAATTAGAGTCTATTAATAAAGAATAACAATCCTGCCTTTGTTTTACTTCATAGTTTGAAAGATCAAGAAAACGTGAGTCCAGACCATTTAAGCTGATAATGGCATCTTCTGGCCAAAAATAACGAGCTTCCCATCGGATTTCTTCCTTACTTTCTTTTAAATCATCAAAATTTACTAAATCAGAGTTAGTAATTTCAAAGTTCCAAACCAGGCGAGTATTCATGGGCGAGCCTAAGTTAAATGTTAAGGAAGTAATAGTGCATTTTCTAAAACTAAATGCTTCCTGAACCTAAAGCAAGTTGAAAATTAGAAATTTCAAATAGTCAGCGACAGGTATATACTTGACGGTTTAGCGTGTTTTGAAGGGATTTTCATGGCTACTCTGCTTTTTTTCCTCTATCTGGTGTTTACCCTTGTAGTATTATATCGCGGTATAAGCGCCCTCCATTGGGAAATTGGTTCTGCAGTTTATCTATTTATTGCGACCTTTATAGTCGGCATGCAATGGTTTTTAGGGTTGCTCATTTGGCTTGTCATTATTGCAGCAGCGGTGGTTATAAATATCGAATCAGTCCGTGAATCCATCTCTGAGTTTTTATTTAAACGAGCTGGCAAATCCATTCCCAAGCTATCAAAGACTGAAGAAGACGCATTAAATGCCGGTGATACCTGGCTTGAGAAAGATATTTTCATAGGTGCACCTGATTGGGAAAAATTGATGTCTGTTTCCTCCGATCTCAAAGCTGAGGAACAAGCCTTTCTCGATAATGAAGTGCAAACCCTATGCAACATGCTCGATGATTGGAAAATCAAGCAAAGTGGAGACTTGCCCGTAGAGGTTTGGAATTACATTAAAGAAAATGGTTTTTTTGGCTTGGTAATTCCTAAAGAATACGGTGGTAAAGGATTCTCGGCGCGTGCACATTCTGATGTGGTCATGAAAATTGCCAGCCGTTCACCGGCCTCAGCAGTAACCGTGATGGTTCCCAATTCCCTTGGCCCGGGGGAATTACTGAACTATTATGGCAGCGATGCTCAAAAATCTCGCTATTTACCTAATCTTGCCAAAGGGATTGATATTCCTTGTTTTGCTCTGACTGAACCTGGTGCTGGCAGCGATGCGACATCTATCCAATCAGAAGCCATAGTGATTAAAAAGAAAATAAATGACAAGTTGGTTTTAGGCCTTAACATTACACTTAATAAACGTTGGATTACCCTTGCCCCTGTTGCCACCTTAATAGGGCTTGCTGTCAATCTGAAGGATCCTGAGGGTTTATTAAAAGGAGAAGGTACTGAAGGAATTACCTGCCTGTTAATTCCCCGCGACACCGAAAATCTGCAAATTGGAAATCGTCATTTACCTGCTGAGCAGCCTTTTATGAATGGGACAATTCGCGGTGAAAATATTTTTGCGCCAATTGATATAATCATCGGCGGTCAAAAGAATGCCGGACATGGCTGGAAGATGTTAGTGGAATGTCTATCCATTGGTCGCTCGATTTCCTTACCGGCTCTGGGCGCTGCCTCTTCCTCCATTGCTTATTTAACGACTGGTGCTTTTGCGCGGATTCGTCGACAGTTTAATGTGGAAATTGGTAATTTCGAAGGGATTGAAGAAAAGCTTGCTGAAATTGCTGGCCTGAACTATCTGGTAAATGCAACAAGGCTCCTGACCGTTGCGGCAGTGAATCAACATAAAAAGCCTTCAGTAGCTTCAGCCATTACCAAGTATTTTAATACTGAATTAGCGCGAATTACTATTAATAGTTCCATGGATGTTCATGCCGGACGCGGTATAGTTACGGGACCACGAAATTATATGTTTGACTATTATCAAAGTATTCCAATTTCCATTACGGTGGAAGGGGCAAATATTATGTCACGTAATTTATTGATTTTTGGTCAGGGCTCAATGGCCTGTCATCCCTATGTACGGGATGAGTTTTATGCGATTTCTCAGAATGATAAATCTGGCTTTCATAAATTAATTTGGGCTCATATTTATTATTTTATGCGTAACCTTGCCAAGACCCTTTGCTCCTCATTTACAGGGGGAATTTTTATAGGCGCTCCGGCTAATAATTTAAAAAGAGAATACCAACGCTTGGCCCGCCTAAGTCATTCCTTTGCCTGGTTGGCTGATTTGTCTTTAATTTATTTAGGTGGTGATTTAAAGCGCAAGGAGCGATTATCCGCAAGATTAGCTGATGGACTGTCTTATCTTTACCTGGCCATGGCAACCTTGCGTTCTTTTCAGCAAAATGAAGAAAAGCCTGATGAGCAATTGCATGCAGTCTGGGCTTTGAGATACTGTTTTTATCAATCACAAAAATCAATGATTGCTTTTTGCCGTAATTTCCCTTCAAAACCTTTAGGCTTTTTGATGCGTTTACTGGCCTTCCCCTTTGGCCAAACAATGCGTTACCCCTCTGACAAACTTGATCATAGTTTAGCGCAGCGGATGATGCAAAATAATCATTATCGTGATCGCATGATGAAGTTAATATTTCTATCTGGTGATTCAAAACAGGCCGTTGATAAAATGGAGCAAGCCTTACAACTCATCATAAAGAATGATGACCTCTATAAAAAAATAACTAGTCTAAAACGGTTCAAATTTGGCGCTCTTAAGGAAAAATTGGCCGATAAAGTGAGCAGTGGTGAGTTAACTCAGCAAGAAGTTGAGGCCATCACAGCTGTCGAAAAAGCCTGTTGGGATGCAATCCAGGTAGATGAGTTTTCACTTGAGTCAATGAAGAAGAAAAATTTTAGCTCACTAGCCGATAGCTTTCCCAATCCCATGGATTAGGCGTGGAAACTCGATTTTATAGAGAAAATTAGCAGGTTTTACTTTTCCTTAACGATTTGTGTGAAATTTCTGATGCCGCTTGACGAGATTTATTTGCTATAATGACCTAAAACTGAGCATTTTAAAATTGATTAAATTGAGAGACAAAAATGGAATCTACTACCCGCGGATCTGAGATACAGAATAGAGTACCTGATACAAACGCAATAGTTGCATTAATTGAAGTTGTCACTGAGCCAGAGTCCGTTGATTATGCCTGTGTTAAATTTGACCAAAAATTTAAATCCTTAGGCAAAAATATGGTTGAAGAAGCTAAGCCCATGAGAGCAACTCTTGAAGAACACCGTCGTAACATTCACTTGCAACGAAGTCCACAGGAAAAACAATGGGCAGGTCTGTTGCCAGAGAGTGATTATAGAAATTACCAGACAGGCCGTGCAGCTATCGCAGGTAGAAGCTTGCAAACAAATAACATTGTTGAGGTACAAGTCGATTATGCGATCTCTAATTCATCGCAATTTCTACGCGCCTATAGTTCAAAAGAAAGCCCCCTGGAGATAGACTCTCAAATTTCAGTTGACGAATTATTAAGCACCTATTTATCCAAAAATAATTTATTTGCCGAAGTCAGGGCCGAAGGAACTTTTATCTATGAAAACGACGGAAATGGCCATATTCGTCTGGATGAACAAAATAATCCTCTTAATGCAGATCCTGAGAGGGTCAGAGAACTTCTTCAAGATAAAAATAAAGGTTTTCAAAAATACCTTCAGGAGCATGGAATCAAATCAAACCTGAATAATCATCCCTTTCCCGAAGAAGCAGCGCCAGCTCCGACACCACAAGAAGCTCCCGCCGCAAAACCTGCTAAACCTGAAAAACCAGAACCAACCCCGGAATCAGGACCAGCGCCTTCGGTATAAATATCGAAAACTCCTTCTCTTCATTGCACAGAGCATAAAGAGAAGGAAAATGCTTAATATACCTGGAATAAATCAATCTATTAGAACAAACGTTCACCCAATCTTTATCGTAGAGCCATAAAATAAAAAGTATAATTTCTTTCAATTTACAAAATAGATAGGAACATAATGGGCATTTTTTTAGAAACTAAAAGGCTAATTCTTAAAACAGCTGAAATTTCCGATCTCGAGATGTTAGTAGCATTGAGATCTGATTTTGAAGTAATGGAAAATACGGGTTATGGCGGTACTCAGACAAAAGAAGAGGTAAGAGAATATTTGGATTTTGCTATTTCTTATCAAAAAAAGCAGGGAATGGGATTTTGCCTGGTCTTTGAAAGGGAAAGTACACACTTTATTGGGGAAGCTGGTTTATTTCATCTACTATTTGATGATGCGCAACCAGAAATTGAACTCGGTTACCATTTGCATAAAAAGTTTTGGGGGAAAGGCTATGGCACTGAATTAGTGAAGGCACTAATTCACTGGGGCTTTCAACACCTATCAATTAATAGACTCGTTTCTACCACCTATCCAGATAATGTTGCCTCCCAAAAAGTGCTAAAAAAGGCTGGATTTGACTACAGCTCTAAAAAACAATTAGCTAATGGTCAGGAATTATTATGGTATGAAATTTATAAGAAGGATTACATTGAATTAGAGACATATGACTCACAATGGCCACAATTAGCTGCACGGGAAATCAAAAAACCAGGTGAACCCCTTCCCCCCAATCATACTATTGATAATCAGCCTATTGATAGTACAGCTAATCCAGGAATGGTGGCTAAGCCTGAGGTATTATTTAAGGCTGAAGCAACCTCAGATGCCGCTGACCCAGTTATTGTATTTCTAACAGGTGCCTCAGGGGCAGGGAAAACCACTATTTTAGAGGCATTGAATAAACAGCTGTCTGCTTCAATCGTCTGTTTGCATTTTGATGATATTGGCGTGCCAACAGAACAAGAAATGATCTCGATTTATGGATCAGGAAGTGAGTGGCAAAAAGCAATGACCTATCGCTGGATAAAAAACTTGCTTAAAGATTATCAAAATAAAAAATTAGTTATTTTGGAAGGTCAAGTAAATCTTGATTTTATTGTTTCTGCCTTTGAAGAATTTAATTTTCACCAATATAAAATTGTTCTTGCTCATTGCGACAATATTACCCGTCATAAACGTCTTCAGCAGGATCGTAATCAGCCCGAATTGATTAACGATAATATGGATACTTGGGCAGATTTTTTAAAAAAACAAGCGATTGCAAAGAAAGCCATGATTCTGGATACCACTTTTATGAATCTCGATGAAATGGTTTGCCAATTCGGTAAGTTGATTGATATTGAGGAGTTTATAGGATCGCAATGACTGACCATCGCAGATTGATCTTTTAGATTTGATCCGAATGGTACGCGTCAAAAATGGCCCTTAGCAAATTGTACTATTTACAAGCAGTGGGGACCGGAGAAATACTATTAGCAAATCTCAACCTCTCAGAAGAGCCAATATCAACCCAGAGTCCCTGATATAATTGGCCAGTAGCCAGATTCCGATTGGCCAAATCCCTTAATAAGGTCACTATGGAATACCTGCCAATTTCACTGCCCTGAAAAGCTTCGGGACGATAATAAGCGATACCAGCATAGGTATAGCGTTTATTGTCGTTAGAAAGTTGATTTTGGCTGGTGAGATCAAAATCACCACTGTGATTGTGCAGGGGGTTTTTCACCAAAACCAGATGTGACATGATACCTTCTTCCAAGGTTAGCAGGCGAAAATCAAAATCGGTAAAGACATCAGCGTTGACTGTGACGAAAGGCCTTTTACCCAATAAGGGTAAGGCGTTATAAATCCCCCCCCCCGTTTCAAGCCCACCAGGAGGTTCAGGCGTATAACAAATTTCAAGACCCCATTTGGAGCCATTCCCAAGATGCCGACGTATCTGAGAGCCAAGATAAGCATGATTAATAACGATACGTTCAAAACCCGCTTCAGCTAAGCGTGCAACATGGTGCTCAATAAGAGGTTTTTCTTGTACAAGACACATGGCTTTCGGTTGTTTTTCAGTCAAGGGTTTCAAACGTTCTCCTCTCCCTGCAGCCAAAATCATCGCAGTTTTCATGGTAGGCGAATCCTGTTTTGTAAAAATTGATAAAAGGGTCTTAATTCATTATCGCATTCAAGACAAGCAAGTACATAATGAAGCGTGAGCGGGAGATCCTGTAAATAATTGGATTTATTATCACGCAGAAAGAGGCGAGAAAAAACACCAAGGATTTTTAGATGCCGTTGCAAACCACAGTAATTGAAGGCTTTTACAAAGGTTGCGAAGGTATATTGTTGTCGGACCCGCTCGGTCTGATTATAAAAATAATTTAACCAGGATTTAATGTTTTCACTTGGCCATTGAATATAACAATCTTTTAACAAAGAGACTAAATCATAGCTAATAGGTCCGCACATTGCGTCCTGAAAATCAATAATTCCCAATTCCATTCTATGGCTATTGGCGACTAACATAATGTTGCGAGAATGAAAATCGCGATGAATGAAAACCTTTGGCTGCTGCAAAATTTCATTAGTCAGCCAATCAAAGGTTTCAGTTAACAGCGCTTCTTCGCTTGAGGTGAGTTCAATTTTTAAATAGGCTTGTAAAAACCATTCCTTGAATATAGATAATTCATACAACATAAATTGTTTATGAAAATCAGGCAATCCAGTAGTTTCGCAATTTTGCATGAGGGCGAGGGTGTCGATTGCCGCTAGGTAAAAATTGTCTGCATTTTCCGGGTTAAGCTGATTAAGTAGATCTAAATCGCCAAAATCATCTAAAATTGCGAAACCTTGTTCATTATCAGCTGCATGTATTCTGGGGGTTCGGATGCCATTTAGCCTTAATAAATCCGCAACAGCCAAAAAAGGTTCGATAGTTTCCAACTTTGGGGGTGCATCCATAATAATCTGAGTTGTATCTTTATAATGTAGTCGAAAGTATCGTCTAAAACTGGCGTCACCGGTTAAGGGTGTTATGGTGTACTGCGCAGAAGCGAGTGTTTTTTCTAGCCAGAACTTAAGTGCGTTTTCTCGATTATGCATGTTATACTCCTCAACCTTATTAACTGCATCAAATGCAGGTCGATCATAAGGTATTTTGGTAGCGGTGAACATTAGCCTTGATTCTATAACTC
>JACCSX010000022.1 GCA_013812775.1 Tatlockia sp.
TCTGAATTCCGCATGACTGACCCCAAGAACAAAAAAATTGTTATTGAAGGCATTACTTCTCAAGGCAAGGCTTTTCGGCCTAGTGACTGGGCAGAACGTATGAGTGGGACAATGGCAAGTTTTAAAAACAGACGCATCCATTACTCCCCTCTTTTACAACCCAGCGTTAACAGAGAGGGTTACAAATGCGTATTACTCGATCCCAAACTTAAAGAATCAAGTCCACAGGTTTATCAGTCCATCCTAGATTTTGCTAAAGCAAATAATCTGAAAATTTGTGGTGAAGAGGATTAATCCTGACTCAGTTTAAATGAGCTCTCCGCGGATATACCTTCTGTTAGTCTTATTTTTGTTGCCAGCTAGAAGGTATTAAACCCGATCCGTTCACGGTGAGGAGGAGCAAGCAAACTTCTTGAATGAAAAAGATCGAAGCGGACGGTTCGAGACGTCGCTTCTCGCTTCTCCTTACCCCGAACGAACGGACCTCACCACCGGAAATTGGTATTAACCCCCTGTCTATATTGATCTCATCCTTCATAATAATTTTATTGCTTACTTGCTCAATAATTTCCAACAATAATTGACTAATCAGATGGATTCAGCAATATTTAAATATGCTTTTGCTCTGTTAAGAAAAATTATGAAAATTAAAATTATATTTGTGGAGTCGCCCTATTCCGAATTACAACAAACACATAATGATTCTGAGAAAATTATAGTTATTAAAGATCCCTACACGATAACGAAAAATGACGAGGGTCGACAAATCATAGATAAAGAGGGCAACCCGATTACCTATGAACTCTATTGTGTTGATTTAAAAAATATAATCAAGGCTACTTTAAGAGCAGAAAAACTTGAGGAGTTATCAGATTGTGATGAGATTACAATTGAAGGCTCCAAGGAACCACCTAATTTTGAAGCCCTATATTCAATTTTAGCCAAGTCTAAAATTCCCTTGTCGTCGCCATGCAAAATGACCATTAAAAATAACTTATTTTATGGTTCTCTCTATGTTAATTCTCTAATAAATTTTGTTAAATCAGCTCAAAAGAAGCAGCCAAACCTATTGTTTAATATTACCTTGGATGAAGAAGGAGGCTCCAAACTTAGGGCTCATGATATAGCCAAATTAGCCTCTATAAAGGGCGTGGCCTTTTTTCCTCACCAAAATAGTCCTGCCTTATTAAGCCCTTTTCTGGATGATCACTCACTTAAAACACCAAAAACCGCTCAGAATTTGCGACGCAAAACTCAAGACGATTTTGCATTAGAGATAAAACGGCCCTATTCTTTTTCCAGCCCCGGTTATTTTTTTAAATCAGCGCAAGCTCATAAAGCGTCACCACAGTCCCTATTAATGAATTTTTTTAGTCAATCTCATCAGCAACAAAGTGACTACACTTGTGGACCTGCAACCCTAAAAATGATTGCAGATTATTATATTGCAATGGGTAAGCGGCCCTTTTGTGGTGAAGCTACTATTCAAACCTCTGTTTGGAATCATTTAATTACAATCACAGAAGCAAATTTGGCAGCTTCGGTAAAAACTACAGAAGAGGTTGGTTCAAGTATTGAAGATTTAAGAGAAGGTCTAAACACCTTGGGCCTAGCTGTCATAGATGATTACAAAGGTTTCTCAGAGAAGGATCATATTGAAATAGAATTAATCGACTATAAAAAATTACTACTGGAAAAAATTGAGCAAGTGCTTATTTTGGGTATCCCTGTAATTCTCAATATGCGAGCCAAGGACGACATTGGTCATTATGAAGTAGCGATTGGTATTGATGAGCAGGATAATGTTATTTTGGCTGATCCCGCAGGTTCATTGGATGGACTGATTGAATTTGAACAAGTCCCCAAAAAGACCTTTATAGCTCGCTGGAAAAACATGAGTGGCGAGTTTCATGGCCGCTTTTTAATTGTACCACCTAATAATGCCTCTGCTCAGAAAATAGAATCAATTCTTGAGGATATTCCCCATTATTTTAACGGGGAAGCACAGGGCGGAGCCAGTCAAATTCTTAAGCTATGAATAGTGACAAATACGATGAATTATTTGAGATCTACAATAGAGGCGACAATCCTGGTATTGCGATTCTCATTATTAAAAATCAACGTATTATATTAAAAAAAGGGTATGGGCTGAAAAATTTAAAAGATTATTCTCCTATAGATTCCAATTCAAATTTTAATCTGGCTTCCCTATCAAAGGCATTTACGGCTGCGGCAATTGCCTTACTCGAAGAGCAAGGACTAATTTGTCTTGAAGATTCTATTAAAAAATTTTTTAAGGCGGTCTCACCGGAATATGAAGCCATTAAAATCAAGCATTTAATTTATCATTTATCGGGGCTACCTCATTTTGCCAAAGAACACTGGGATAAAAAGAAATTAATTACAAATAAAAAAATCATTAATTATTTGAAACAGCATCGGCTTGAAACTATTCCAGGTGAAAAATTCATGTACAACGACTCTGGTTATATTCTTCTGGCTTCAATTATTGAAAAAGTAACCACAATTTCCTATCCCCAATTTTTAAAAAACTTTATTTTCGTTCCCTGTGGAATGAAAAATACTCTGGCCTGTCCAGATAAAACTTTGGTACCGGAAAGAGCGCTTGGTTACTCTGAATGGCCTCTATTTGAGTTAGATGATACCTATCCCGGGGATTTGGTATATGGAGATGGGGCTATTTATTCTTCACTTGAGGATTTATACGCCTGGATTCTTGCTATTGAGCAAGATAAGCTTTTTTTGCCAGCAACCAAACAAAAATTATTCTCGACGGGTTATAGGAATAATCATCAACCCGCTTTCTATGGCTATGGTTGGTTTATTAGCGAAGAAAGGGGAGCTAAGCTCTGTTATCACGCAGGAGAGTGGGTAGGTTTTAGACATTGGATAGCAAATATTCCTTCACAAAAACTTTGGATTTTGGTTTTATCAAATTCCAGTGGAACTAATGCAAGGGCTCTGGGGGAGAAGCTTAGATCTATTTAACTTCTGGTTGATACGGACAAGGACATTAAATAATTCAAGGCCGCGTTTATGACAGAGGCTGTATTTTGAAAGTTCATGGCTAAGATTCCAGCACAAAGAAACACCAAACCTTTTGTCCCATGCGTCTCTCCGGGCTGACTGGCTCCAACTAGTAAAACACAACCGCGAACAAACCAAAGTACACCAGCTGTTTGGATAAGTAAGCCCATGGAATTATAAATGTTATAGGGGTTATAGGTTATATATCCCAAAATATTTTCAGTACCAAAAGCTGTATTAGCTAAGGTTATCACAGCAGAGGGTAGAAAAAGCAAGGCCGCCCCTCCTAGAAAATAAGCAAGAGGAACAATTGGTTTCTCTTGAGAACGCCCGCCCGACTCGCCAATTTTTTTAAGCTTTATGATAGCCATCATAAAAAAAGCGACACCGAGCAGATAAGCAAAGCCAGTCAGAAGACGTTGTACAGGATACAATGAACGGCTAAGGTTGCCGAGCATGGAGATAAGGTCAGAATTTGTACTCATAGTCTTATTATATACACAATTATCTGCTTAGACTTGCAATGCATAATTTTTCCCCTATCATTAGTGGCTTTCCTAAATACATTGTAATTATTATGCCCGTTATAACCTTCCCAATTATTTTAGAAGAAGCCTTTATGCTTTCTTCTTATGTAAAACACTTTATTTTCAGAGTGGAGGAATCCACACCTTTTAGATATCTTCCAGGACAGTTCATTACTATTCATTTTGAGCGAGATGGTAAAATTCTTAAGCGTAGTTATAGTATCGCTAATGTACCCGCACAAAACAATCGTATTGAGTTTGCCGCAGGCTTCGTTGATGGTGGCCCCGGCTCTGATCTTCTTTTCAACTTACAACCTGGAGAGAGGATAAGCATAAATGGCCCCTTTGGACGTTTAATCCTGAAAGATGAGATTCCGAAACGTTATATTCTGGTTGCGACCAGTACCGGCGTTACACCCTACCGCTCCATGATAGAGGAGTTAAAAGGCCGCATCGATGCCGATCCTGAATTAAGAGTTGTAATACTCGAAGGCGTACAAAAACGCGATGACATTCTCTATGGAGATGAATTTAGACAATTCGCGGCTCTTTACCCACAAGTTACTTTTCGCGTCCATCTGAGCCGAACTACTGAAGAAAATCCTGAAATACAGGAATATTCAGGTTATGTGCAACATGCTTTTCCAGAGCTTGCGCTTAATCCCGACGAAGATGTTGTATATTTATGTGGAAATCCCGGTATGATCGATGAATCTTTCAATTATTTGAAAGAACAAGGTTTTGCCATGCCGCAAATCATTCGCGAAAAATATATTTCAGCCCCGACAAAATAAATTACGTAAATAATGAGGAGATTTCTAATGTATTATGATGAATTATCAGCAACGATGGAAATGCTGTTACAAGAAGGTAAAGGTATTTTAGCAGCTGACGAATCAAATTCCACTATCGGTAAACGCTTTGAATCTATCGGTGTTGAAAATACTGAAAACAACCGCCGTGATTATCGTTTGTTACTGGCAACCACGCCTGATCTGGAAAATTACATCAATGGCGTTATCTTATTTGAAGAAACCTTTGAGCAGAAAGATGAACAAGGCACGCCTATCACTGAATTGTTTGCAAAAAAAGGCATTATTCCAGGAATTAAAGTCGATAAGGGTCTGGTGGTTTTAGCAAGTACTGATAACGAAAAAGTTACCCAAGGTTTAGACGGCCTGGAAGAACGTCTTGAACATTTCAAAAAACAAGGGGCAAAATTTGCAAAATGGCGCAATGTATATTCTATTTCCGAATACACGCCAAGCTTGACCGCAATTAAAGCCGGGGCGGAAATGCTCGCTCGTTATGCTGCCTGCTGTCAATCTTTAGGTATTGTTCCTATTGTTGAACCAGAAGTATTGATGGATGGCGATCATTCCATTGAACATTGCGCTGAAGCAACTGAAATGGTATTACATGAACTGTTCCATGCTTTGTTTATTCATCAAGTCGAATTAGAGCATATTATACTTAAACCAAGCATGATAACCTGCGGTAAAAGCACAACTCCCTTTAGTGCTCCAGATGAAATTGCTGATTACACAATCTCTGTATTCCGCAATAATGTACCTGCTGCCGTGCCTACGATCAATTTCCTTTCAGGCGGGCAAGCACCTGTTGAAGCCACAGCTAATTTGAATGCCATTAATAGCACAGGCCCTCAACCCTGGAACCTAAGCTTTTCTTATGGGCGAGCCTTGCAAGAAGATTGCTTAAAAGCCTGGGGGGGTAAAAGTGAAAATGTTAAAGCAGCACAGGATGCCTTATTAAAACGCGCTCGTTTGAATGGCGCTGCTTGTTTTGGTGAATATCAGAATGAAAACGACTAGATTGTAAAACCAACGTCTTTCCGAGCGCAGCGAGGAATCTCTGGCAGGCAGGTATAAAATCCGGAGATCTCTCGCTCGTCTCGAGATGACGGAGATTATTGCGCACTATTATGGCTTGACAAGCTAAATTTCTACAATGACCCCGTTCGGGCTGAGGAGGCGTTTACGCCGTCTCGAAGCCCTACGCTAAGACCAGCAAGGCATCGAGACAGCGCTGAAGTGCCCGAGCATACTGAGGCTTTCGAAGGACAGCCCGCACGCGGATCGAGGATAGATTAGGGACGGCTATGGTCGCTACTGCGACCCATCATTTCGGAACAGCTAATGCGTCTATTTAATTTATATTGAATTAAAGTTGGGCCAATGCTTGGTTGTTTTTTTCACCTCAGCTTCCACATCAGCTTCCACTAAATCAACCAGATTTTTAGAAATAACATTATTTATATCTGGCACTCCGACCTGACTTTGGGCAAATACACCAAATAGGCGAAGTTTTTTCCATTGGTCTAATTGGCTTTCAAATGTCTTTATTTTAGTCCTCTGTTCTCCTGAGATATGTTGAAAATTAGCAGTATTGGCGAACAATCCGGTGCTTTTCATTTGGTTATAAAAATTTTTATCTTTAATATAATTAATTTTTTCATCATAAGTTAGGGTTTTTAAATTAAATTGCTCCGTTTCAATAATTTGATCTCTGTACACATGAGAATCCAGAGCGTTATTAATGTGCATAATTCCATTAGACTCCTCAATGGGTGTATAAACATATTCTTTATCCCAAGTCTCCAAGAGCTGCTCAACTACCTCATAACCAAATCGAAGAGGCTCGATAAATAAAGTCTCTAAAACTGATAAACCTAAATCCACGGTTTTTTCGATTAGAGACACTAGCAATCGAATTGGAATAAAAAATAATGCAGAAATCCCTTTTAGCAATAGTCTTGGCAGAGAGGATTCTGTTCTAGTTTCTGTTCCCAATTCATAAAAAGTATCTACAGAACGATGTAAAAAGCGCAGTGCGGAAGAAACCAATTTTATCGGATTTAATAAACTTGAGAATAAATGCTTATACCAATTTTCTTGAATATGAATAGTTTCGCCTCGGCGAGAACTATACCAAACAATATCTGAAACTATAGGAAGATAACTTCCTAAATCACCCAAAGTATCTTTTCTATTTACCAAAATATTGGTTTTGGCTGTGGCTGTAATTTCATAAAATTTGGCTACGAAAGTTGATAAAAAATACAAGGGGGTTAAACCTATTGTATGAAAATGTTTAGCATAGAACTCCCCGCCCTCTAATTGGTTTTCAATTTTTCTGTGAATTTCTAATAAGCTTAAAAAATAATCAGTTCTCGCTAAAAAAGCCTCAGTCCCCGGTATAAAAGAAGCAAGGAAACCAAATCCCAAATACCTTTTGATTTGCTTATCATAGATAGCTTTTGCCTTTATTGCATTTGATGTTGGGGAATTGTTATGTCCAAACATTCTTCCAACGTAACTATCTTGATCCATTGCATAGGAGCTGGATATTAATGAATTTCCCTTGGAATTAATGAACAGAAATTTAACAGGATAATCCAAATAATAATTTAATATTTTTAACATTTTGAAGCCTTCAATTTCTCAAAAATCTGTCTCGTATATTACGATCGTTTTATTAAGAAAATATTAACAAAATAGTTAATTGGTTCAAATAAACTCAAATCGAGCAAATAATGGTATGTGATCCGATAGCATTCGCCAAGGCTTGCCTTTTAAACATTGCACATCCACGACGCGCATACCT
>JACCSX010000125.1 GCA_013812775.1 Tatlockia sp.
ACAGGTCTCACTCCAACTCATACCAAACTCCTTTCGTTATTTGGTATAGATTAACGTGTTACCTATGTGCCCGGTTTAATTTGTAACCTATGTACCCGGTTTGGACCCTCCCCAGCCCTCTCCCGCGCTAAACAGCATAATACCTACAAGAATTCCTTTCCCGGGCGAGGGGGCTGATTGTGCTAATTCGTTAAGACAGTTTAATAAATACTCATTTTTTATCATTGCTTCGAATTGACCTGGCTAATCGATCTGAACACCCAGTTAAGTTCGTAATCTCTTAATTGGGTGTTGAGATCAATTAGAAAACGTCATGTCCTGCGACTGATCCCGGATTACGCTACGCTTCATCCAGGCTACCGTTCAACCGTTCCAAGTAAAGAAAAATATGAATTTAGTGAGTCAATCTGCTCAATTCGCACAGTCAGCCCCCTCGCCCGCGACAGGAATTCTTGCAGATATATGATGTACAGCGCGGGAGAGGGTTGATATAGATCTGTAGTGTTAATTGATTTTAAACTAGATAGAGATGAAAGGGTAAACTTGGCGGAGAGGCAGGGATTCGAACCCTGGGAAGGTTGCCCTTCAACGGTTTTCAAGACCGCCGCTTTCGACCGCTCAGCCACCTCTCCGACAGAGCTGAATACTATATCAAGCTTTATTTCTTTGCAAATCATTTTAGAGGTCAAATTTGATTTTTCTAATCAGGTTTGTAGATTACAGTTAGCAAAATTCTGAAGGATGAGTATAATGAGCGGCATTTGTAATAGTCTTTATCATAGGTAGATGTATGAAACGAATTCAAGTGCTAGTCCTAATCAGTCTTCTAGTTTCTTTAGCGTCCTGTAAGAAATGGTTTGGTAATGAAGATGGAGATAATAATCCTTTCCAGGGTACGCCTGCGAAACAATTATTTGAAGAATCACAAAAAGCGATATCTAAAGAGCAATATGATAGTGCAGCAAAACGCTTGGAAGCGATGGAGTCAATGTATCCTTTTAGTGATTATGCAGAAAAAGCACAGATGGATTTAATTTATGCTTACTATAAAAAAGGTGATTATCCTTCGGCTGCCGCTACGGCGGAGCGATTTATTCATCTCTATCCGCGTGCTAAAAAAGTTGACTATGCCTATTACATGAAAGGCCTGGCAAATTTCCAGCAAACCCGCGGCACCATGGCAAATATGCTTCCTGTTGATGAATCATGGCGTGATCCGGGTACTCAATCACAAGCCTATTCTGATTTTGCAACTTTAGTGCAAAAATTCCCGGACAGTCGATATAAACCTAACGCTCTTCAGCGCATGATATATTTGCGTAATATGTTTGCACACCGTGAACTTAATACATCAAAATATTATTTTGAACGTAAAATGTATGTTGCTGCGGCAGAACGTGCAAGTTATCTGATTCAAAATTATCCGCAAGCCCCGAGTGCACGGGAAGCGTTAGGGCTCCTTTATAATGCAAATAGGAAGATGGGTTTACAAAAAGCAGCGAATGATGCTATGACAGCCTATCAAGCTACCTATCATAAAAATCCGCCAACAATTTCTAATTTTTAATTGTGGGTCTAAGGCTTTGTTGTTTTTGGTTATAAGGGATGCTGCTACTTCCTGTGGCAGAAGCTCAATCTCTGGATGATGCAAAGCTCTTACAAAGGAATATCAGCTTGATCAAGGCTGGGCGCTAAGCCAGAATTATATGTTTGGCGCCACAGTGCAAGGAGGACCTTCGAAAACTGGCCGATAAACCCTGCGCTTTGTATTGATAATTATTGCCAATGGTAATATTTGGCAATCAATTTCAAAGACTTCTTGATAAAACCAAATTGTGGGTAGTCCTTGGCGTTCCAATCCGGTGATATGTTAATCATAATAACCGCACCATTTTTTCCATCCATTGAGCCGATAAGTAGTGTTAAGTAACCAATGTTATTACCGCTATGCATAAAATAATGACCATTCTCTTTTTCATCTGCATTTTTATCAGAGATAAAAAATCCAAGCCCGCGTGTTGCCGTGCTACTGGGTTGAATCATCTCTAAAGCAATTTTTCTTGTTATAAAACCATGCTTGGTATTAAGGCTATCCTGAATTGCAATGATAAATTTTGCCAAATCTATAGCTGAAGTCCACAGCAATCCAGTCGCGTAAATTGGATTGGTTATTGGTGCTTGGGGAAAACGATTAAGTTTATCATCATAAGGTAAGGCAACCTTGTATGGTTTTTTTAAAAATAATTGATTATCGAATTCGCTGTCTTTCATTTTTAGTGGTTTTAAAATTTGTTTATTTAAAAGTTCTGGATAATTTTTCTTTGTCAGGTCCTCTAATAACATTTGTAAAATAGAGTAACAGCCGTTGCAATATTTATATTTTTCACCCGGTTTTTGGGTAACCTCCAAAGGTGGGTTTGTTGCTGGTGGTTTCCCTAGAAAAACTTGCCTGAGTGTGGGTAATTTTGCATTGTAGGGATATCCCCCATCTGGATAGGGATTAGAGATTGCAGCGCTATGATTTAATAGCATACGGATGGTGACTGGTTGTTCTTTTGTGAATTTATTTTCTGGAATTTTCCATCTTTGTAAATAATCATTGACTGGAGCGTCCAGGGAAATTTTATAGTTATTCAGAACCTCTAAAACAACCGTGGAAGTTAATGTTTTGGTTATAGAACAGGCTTGAAAGAGAGTATCTGTATTAATCGGTCTTTTAGTCGCCAAATCAGCAAAGCCCAGGATTTCTGTGCATAGGATTTTTCCATTTTGGACAACTGCAATAGAGGCTCCTGGTATTTTATAGGTATTAAATAATTTGCTGATGTCGTTCCGTAGAGATTTAGGGCAGGGACCTAAAGCCACTGAGATCTGAGGGTAGCTACAGATTAAAAAAATCAGGGCGATATTTCGAATAAACAGATAGAACATCTAACTCTCCAAAGTATAAGAAGTTTGTCTAAGCAAACACAACTGTAAACTTTTTTGCAACAGCAGCGGTTGTTAATTATACTTCCTGCTTCAAATTAGTTACCAAATTAAAATTGAGGCTTATTAATGCAATCGAAAAAATGTCAAATGATAGTAAGTGATGACTATAACCTTGCTATGCAAAAACGAAAGCGGGGAAAATTTACGACTACAGAGAAGAGGTGTTGAAGGAGTTAGTAAAATCTGATCAGGCGCGCTTCTGTGTTATTAATCAAAACAAAAAATTTAATGCGCTCCAGGCTATTTGGCAAAATTTCCATCAACTTGAAGAGACTCATGAGCAATTTCAAAGAAGATTAGGAGGCAGTGAAATTCCTAGTAGAAAAATGCAAAAAATAAAATTTTTGAGCGATCCTGATTTATCATCTGTATTATTAAACTTTTCCTATTTCGATGATAATTATAATCTCTGTAGTTTCACACTCGAAACCTTAACATCTTGTCCTTCAATGTGGTTTGCATCAATAGTCATTAATAAAGCAGCTTCTTTTGATCAAAGACAAATAATCCTTTTCATGCCTGAATTTTCTACATCCTTAACTGAACAAAATATTAATTTAACATGGTGTAATCCCAACATTGAAATTGAAATGAAGGTTGAGGAATCGCATCTATTCAACATGGACTTACTCTGGAATTACTTAGGCTATGTCTTAAATAACCATTTTATTAAATACGCCTTAGCTAATCTATTCGATGTAAACGGGAGTGTTAATCTTAAGATTCTGGGAATAATCAAAGAATCAATCTGCGATAACACTGCGATGTTTGCTTTTAGAGAAGAAAAAATAGAGGAGATTTCACACCGCACTAAACTTGATAGAATATTAGCTAGCAAAAAGGAAATTAAAACTATTTCTGGAAATGGAAAAGACCTGGATTTACAAATGGAATTGATTCAACAAGCTATAGAAAACTATTCTCCTGAAAATTACATAAAGATTAAAAAGAATTCTGACATTCTACTATTTAAAGATAATTATAAGTCATTAAAATCAAGGGACGTGGATGAGATTCTTTATTCTGATTTCCTGTTTCCCAAAGATAATTTTGAATTTCAAAACCTAAGGCTTAGCTTAATCTTGGGCTCTTTTCCAGAGTCCTCTTTAAAAATCGAGGTAAAAAAATTACAAAAAGAAATTAACAGGATATCGCAAGATCTAGAATTTCTTACAGGTTTTAAAATTGATAGTCTACTCAAAGACTTAAATATCTTATCTGCTCTGTTACTAAATCCAAGTCCTGACAATTTTAAAAAGTTAGAAGAACGAATAATAATTAATGAGAAGGCTACAACGAATAGAGAGAAGGGTGGGCATGTAATTACTTCATCTACCATGGCTATGTTAGGGGTAGCAGCTGTTGCAGTATTCACTACTGGTGCAATTGTGCTGCCAGCTTTGGCTGCATTAGGCTTGTTTGGAGCAGGAACTTACACAGCGATAGCGGAATATAAAGCATCAGGAAAGAGAGCTGAATACAAATCTAAATTACAAAGGGTAGAGAATGAACTTAATAAGGGTAATGAAAATGAAATTGAGAACCTTCTGAAAAATTTAAGAAAAATACTCGAACAAAACAAAAATGGCTTTAATCCCTTGGGAACTTCAAAAATAATGTCGGTATTTAATAAGATAAAATACGCTAACAATAAGAATACCGTCTGTAATGCATTAGCAGAAGTGATTTATTGTTTTAATGAAACGGACATTGAAACTGCTAACCAACTTAAAACTATGAGAAAGGAGCTGAGAAAATCGCTTCCAGAAATAACTTCGTCAGCTGATTCAATGAAGATGCTAGATATATCCATTTTCCCAAAATCTATAACTGAGAACATTTATTGGGCTCAAAATGGTAGTGTTCAAATAAGTGTGTCAGCTCTTTAAGAATTGTTATAATTTTTACAAATAGGAGAGCTGTAGCATGAATAATAAAGAAATAGATTTAGCTAATTTTGATTTCAGTCAATTTCAAACCG
>JACCSX010000126.1 GCA_013812775.1 Tatlockia sp.
ATTGCACATCGCTATGAGTATGGCAGCTTACTCATAACCGCCAACCAACCCTTTGGAGACTGGGATACCCTGTTCCCAGATAAAATTATGGCCGTAGCAGCTATCGACCGGATTGTGCACCATGCAAAAATTATAAAAGTAGAGGGTGAAAGCTACAGAGCTAATGCTGCTATACAGAGAAATAACAAGCTATAACCAGGAGGCCAAAGTAACTGATTTTTTTATTGAAAACCGGCAAAGATAATTGACGTTTAACAGACAAAATAATTTAACAAAAAAACGGTAGTTTTTGTCACAATATATTTGACATTTAATTAGTAGTGCGATAAGTTATAAATGCACAACATTTGTGCCAGTAAATTCACTAAAATAAGAGAGGTTTATATGACTAATCATAATCAAGGTGGACAGCGTCCTGAGTTAGCTCTAAAAGAGAAAACTGAAGAGGCGAAACATTCCCAAAGCAATAAATCGTCAAATCAGAAGACTGGGAATAATTTATCACAAAAAGATCGAGTGAAAGGTGGTAAGAATTCCCATAAATCCCGATAAAATGAAAATTCAAAATGCCCTTCCTCTTAAAGAAGGGCTACTTTTTTATAAAACCATCCATGACCGGAATTAATTAAAAAAAGATGATATATTTAAACTCAACTACTTCTATAAGGATAATAATGAAGAAAATTATTTCATCTTTCATAATAGCTTTCATGGCAATAAGTGAAATTTATGCCGCACCTACTGATTTGGCTTCTACAAAATGGGTATGCACAACCAACAACCCTAGTCCATCTGCTTCTCAAGCTCATAGTCCATCAACAAATCAAATTATCCAGAAAACAAAAGAAACATTAGGAAAGGACAAGCAAAATGCTTACGCCACTAGTTCATTAAGTACCGCCTTTTCCAGTGCTGTGCTGGAATGTAAAGATTGCACGGAAATTAATTGCAAAATGCAAATAAATTAATATTTCATAAATTAGAAATATTTTTGTACAAATTGTATAAAATAAACTATAATTAAATTGTGGGAACTGGTTGACTGTAAAATCGCACCAGACCCACCACCAGAGAGCCACTTTCGAGTGGCTCTTGGCGTAATGAGGTAGCATGTCTTCAGCCCATCAACTTTAGCTCTTCTTGAGGCCTTAGCTTTTCAAGAACCTGCCCCTTGCCTAATGAACTTGGCATTTACAACAAAGCTTATTTTTGTTACTATTGATTAATTTTTAAACGTATTTATTCATGGCGTTCCAAAAGAGATTTAGTTATGAAACTTAAAATAGAACAAAACCTGGATTTTATAAAATATCGCACCACCCCTGTCAACTTAGAAGAGATACGAGATATGGTCGTCGTAAATGGCCAGCCCTTTTATCGCTCAACTGGCAACAATTCAATGCTTTCCGCTGTCTGGTTACCTTTTATTTGTGTGAAAGGTAACCAAGAAGCTCTAAAAACAGAGAATATTTCTGCGCTAATTCAATCAAATCAGTTAGGAATTAGGGTTCTTAGAGCGTTATCAGATTCAAAACTTTCCGAAAAATATATAATCAAATTCCCAACTAAATTTCATGAGGCTTACAATCCTCTTTTGGATCAATGGCGGTCGAGTAAAGGGATAAACCTCCAAAAATCGCCTATCGATCAATTATTAAATCGCTGTATAACGCTAGAATGTCTAAAAATATCATACTCCCTGGGAGGAGGAATTTGGAACGATTCAAATTACAAATCATTAATAAAAGATGAATTTTTGGCGAGGATATTCCTAATCCAATCAAGCTGAAAGAAACAGCGTTTTTTGAAACTGACAAACCTAACAAGGTCAATCAATGGTTAGATCAATCTGGAGCACTCTTTAACTCCCAGCTATTTCAATTTGATGAACAATTGACTAATCAAGCCACTAATCAACCCTCTACAATTAACGTAGCTGAGTTACAGGTTCAGGCTTTTAGGAAAATTTATACTGCTCTCTATGAGGGACAATCCAGTTTATTTAAATTAAATGCGAAACATAGTGAGCTTACGATAGAAAAGATAAAAAGCTATACAACCACATATCCAACTTCCAGAAGTGCAAAAGCTTGGAAATTAGCGCAAATTCATTATGAAAACACCTCTTCTACTAATCAGGTTTTATTTAAATCAATTCACAAATATAGTTTCAAAAATAGCTCTACATTTTTCTCTTTATTCCGGCAGTCGAATAACTTTCCTGCGGACTATGCTACTAATATAGAAAATAAAATCGAGCAAGCAAGCGACGACTCAAGGACTGGAAAAATTCGCAATGCATTGAGCCAACCTTAAGAAGGTAAAATCTATGACAATCATATTATCAATTTGATCCAAAGATTTAACAATTTGGAGAAGAAATATCTATTCCTAAAGGTTGTATTCTGACTTTCATAAATTTAAGATACAAAGAAGCTTTATTTAGCGTTGATACCAAAATGCATCTAGATCCCCTTATTTTGTCACGATTGCAATTTGCCTGGGTTATTGCTCTTCATATTCTGTTACCCGCTTTTACTGTAGGACTCGCCTCTTTTATAGCAGTTCTTGAGGGCATTCATTTTTTTAGCAAGAAAGAAATCTATTTCAGAATTTCAGTTTTTTGGACCAAAATATTTGCCATATCTTTTGGCATGGGAGTCGTATCAGGCATTGTGATGCCTTTTCAACTAGGGACTAATTGGAGTCGTTATGCAGATGCGACGGCTAATGTTCTGTCCCCTCTTTTTGCTTATGAGGGTCTTACTGCCTTTTTTCTTGAAGCATCCTTCCTTGGCGTACTTTTATTTGGTCGCAAATTAGTTCCGCGCTGGGCGCATTTTTTTGCTGCCTTAATGGTTGCCTTAGGGACGCTCATTTCAACATTCTGGATTTTATCAGCCAATAGCTGGATGCAAACGCCAGCCGGTTATAAGATTATAGATGGTCGTTTTTTTCCGACGGATTGGATGGCCATTATCTTTAATCCCTCTTTTCCCTATCGCTTTGTGCATAATGTAGTTGGTTTTTATATAACTACAGGCTTTGTAGTTATTGCTGTCGGAGCTTATTACTTACGCAAAAATAAATTTGTTGAAGAAGGTCGCAAGATGTTCTCTATGACCTTATGGCTTCTGACTTTCCTCGTACCCTTACAAATTATTCTTGGCGATTTACATGGATTGAATACCCTTAAATATCAACCTACAAAACTAGCTGCCATTGAAGCGCATTGGAACCTTGAGAAACGTGCAGCGCTTACCCTTTTTGCCATTCCTGATGAAAAAAAAGAAATGAATCATTTTGTTGTTGAAATTCCCTGGTTAGGTTCTTTGATATTAGCGCATGACATTAATAAAGAGGTTCCAGGCTTAAAACAATGGCCAGCTGATCAACGTCCTCCGGTCGCTATACCTTTTTTTGCTTTTCGTATCATGGTTGGCTTGGGTTTAATCATGTTACTGCTAGTAATGATGGGATTATGGCTTCGATTTCGGCATCGTCTCTACTCAAGCAAGCGCTATTTAGGTCTTTGTCAATTTGCAGCCCCTATTGGATTTTTTACAGTGCTCGCAGGCTGGATTACAACAGAAGTTGGCCGTCAACCCTGGACCGTGTATGGATTATTACGAACCTCCAATTCCGTTAGCCCTTCTTTAAGCGGTGGCGATGTTCTTACATCTTTACTTAGTTATATCTGTATTTATTTAATAATATTTCCAGTGGGTGTGATGTTAATGACCCGTATTATTCGTAAAGGTCCTTTGCAAAACCTCGATATTGATTCGATCGAAGGCGGTCAGCCTAGTGGTCCGATTCTTACCTCGCCGGAGTATATACAGCATGATAATTGATTTTGTTCCCTTATGGACCCTTATTATTGGAGCAGCAATTTTCTTCTATGTATTGCTCGATGGTTTTGATCTTGGTGTAGGGATTCTCTATGGTCTTGCACCGGATAGAGCTTCGCGAAGCTTGATCATGGATTCCATAGCTCCTATTTGGGACGGTAATGAAACCTGGCTTGTATTGGGTAGCGTGGGTTTGATGGCGGCCTTTCCTCTTGCTTTTGCAATTATGATTCCGGCAATTTATTTTCCTGTGTTAATGATGCTGCTAGCTTTAATTTTCCGTGGAGTAGCCTTTGAATTTCACTACAGAGATGTTGCTCATGTTACTTTTTGGGATCGAGCCTTTAGTATCGGATCAACTGTTGCCGCTTTTGCTCAGGGTATAATCCTCGGGGCTTATATTCAGGGATTTGCGGTTGAGGGTCGCAATTTTGTGGGTAGTTCCCTAGATTGTTTCACACCCTTCACACTATTTACGGGGATTGCGCTTATCTTCGGTTATGGTTTACTGGGTGCAAACTGGCTAATCTTGAAAACAGAGGGAGAGCTTCAACATAATTCGCGTCGACAGGCTAGATGGTGCTTTATTGCTCTACTTTTAGCAATAATTATTGTCTCAATATGGACTCCCCTGATAGATCATGAGATAGCACGCCGCTGGTTTTCCTGGCCAAACATTGCATATCTTGCGCCAATCCCAATTATGACAATCCTCATTGCGCTCTTTGAATGGCGTTCGCTGAATAATAACTCTGAAATTGCTCCCTTTATTGGCGCGATTGGCTTGTTTCTCATATCTTATCTGGGCATTGCAATTAGCTTTTTCCCGATGCTTATCCCTCATCATTTTACGCTCTGGCAGGCAGCTTCAGATCCGGATACGCAGGTATTTCTTGCCATAGGTACCATGTTTCTCATACCTCTAATTCTCCTGTACACAGCCTGGTCTTACTGGGTATTTCGTGGAAAGGTTAAACATGATTTGGGTTATCATTGAATATAAAATTAAATCAATCTACCATTTTTGATGCCTATTTAAGCCGCTGGCAGTTACAGCGAGACGGAGAAGTGATATCCACTCATAGCAGCCAATTATTGCCAGTTCGGTATCAAAACATATCAGCCATGTTGAAAATTGCTACCTCAGATGAAGAACGCTGGGGTGCATCATTAATGGTTTGGTGGAATGGTGATGGCGCTGCTCCTGTATTGCTTCATGAGGGTGATGCTTTATTAATGGAGCGTGCGCTGGGGACGGTTTCGTTGATTGAGATGGCAGAAAGTGGTCATGATGATCAAGCAAGCCGGATCATTTGTTCTGTGGTGAAAAAATTACACGCACACAAAGACAACCCACCAAAACTTTTACCTTTGACGCTTTGGTTTAAAAGCCTTGAAACGGCAGCATCTCAACTTGGTGGATTTTTCAGTCAAGCTTTAGCTCTGGCCAATGAATTATTATCTGAACCACAAGACCTTGTTGTTCTGCATGGTGATATTCATCATGGCAATATTTTAGATTTTGGTAGTCGGGGTTGGCTTGCAATTGATCCTAAACATTTAATAGGAGAGCGTAGTTTTGATTATGCTAATTTATTCTCTAATCCAAATCAGACTTTAGCCACCCAATCTGGCCGGCTATCTCAGCAAGTCGAGATTATTGCCGATGCTGCCCAATTGGATAAGAAACGATTGCTTAAATGGATTCTGGCCTACTCTGCTTTATCAGCTGCCTGGTCTATTGAAGACGGTGACTCGCCTGATTTGGCTTTAGCTGTGGGGGAGCTTGCGACAATTGAACTTCGAAAATGAAGGTAGAGAGGTTGAAGTTACGAGAGACGTCGCTCTCGCTCTTCCTCACTGAAAGGGCTGGATAAAACTTCTAAACCGTTCCGGCTGAGGAAGCGCGATAGCGGTGTCTCGAACTGATGTATCCCCACGAAATTTGAATAACCCTTTTAATAAAATACTAAGATATTGCGCAAATCTAATCAATTTGCACAATCAGCCCCCTCGCCCGCGAAAGAAATTCTTGTAAGGAAACTGCCGTTCCTCGCGGGAGAGGGCTGGGGAGGGTCCAAACCGGGTACATAGGTTACAAATTAAACCGGGCACATAGGTAACACGTTAATCTATACCAAATAACGAAAGGAGTTTGGTATGAGTTGGAGTGAGACCTGT
>JACCSX010000157.1 GCA_013812775.1 Tatlockia sp.
ACTCAAGCCCGGGGAATATTGCTTGAAAGTGACGACCTAGGTGGCTGAACCCTTGCACTGGACAATTTTTCTTAAACCCCGGCGTCATTTGGTGTCGTCCCGGAAATTAATCAATTTTGTTTAATTATTTAAGTTAGTTGTGCAATCAGGCAATCAAATGCGTTTTGATATTCCCCAATCCACCCTGGATTTATGGGGTGGGAAGCCATGGCGGTCGTATAAAGCCAATGTTAGACGCACTTTTTAATTTATCCATTCCCTTACCCACCAGCAACATGCCCACTTGCGCTCTTCAAAGGTGGGCTTACTTATCGGCAGTTACAAATGCAGCGCCAAGAAATGCAGGATATTTCAAGATGGAGTCCTCAATTTCAAACAGGTCTTGGAGTTGGGGTGACAGACACCGTAAAAATTCATCTGCTCTATCAACAGATTTTGGGGCTTAATCCTAATTTTAGGGTCAATCCTGTGAATCAAATCGGCACTATGACTTATCTGCCCACCCAGCATTCACTTTTAGTAGGCTTTACTCTTTTATTTTAAGGACTCATTTAAATGTCCGCTATAAAATGGCCGCCCCTAATCATGAGCACGCTGTGTACCTAGTCGTTGCTCAACTGATTTCTGCCTTGGCTTTACAAGGCCTAGGCTTAAGCCAGCACATCCCGTATCCCTGGTCTTTTGCAGTGCTTTGTTCCTATGGGTTTTACAAACCCGTGCTGGCTTATGGATGCGAAGATACGTCAGACGCTGAATTTATTACCAAAATGCTAGGTACGCGAACAAAAAAAGTAGTGACGCGCTCAGTGTTCACCCAGGGACACGGGGGCATTCATGGCAGCAAAAATAGTGGCTATCAAGCCTTACCCCTTTTAAGGCCCGATGAGATGATGCGCTTAAAACCCCACATTGCCTTGATTATTCGCTCAGGCCTCTCACCAATCAAAGCACGTCAATTCATTTGGTATAAAGAAAAAAGCATGAAGCATTGCCCGCAATCGCCTTCTATTGTGCCTAAACAACTCATTGTGCGACACCCCTTTATGCGTCCCGATAAGGCAATAGTTAAAAACAAAATAGCAGGAAAATTTCAAACCAAGGAACAAGAAGACATGGCACAACTTCAATGGATAGACGGTTATGATGGCGCCAGATTAGTTTCTGGCGCCATATAGTGTTAAATCCCCATCTTTTTAATTAATTCAAAATAATAGGGTGCTGTAGTACTTCGATGTGGATCATCAGGATTAGCTTTAATCCCTTGAGGAGTGTACTTATAACGAACCTCCTTTAAATAATCTTTAACTATTTGCTTAGCTTCGGGTTCAAGTAAGTCTTTTCCTGATCCTTCATAACCAATAGATAATGGGCCAAATAAATAGCTATCCAAGTCAGAGTCGTTGGCTTTTTTTAACTCTTTTATCAATGATTTCATATAGATTTTTTGCAGTTCCTTTGACTTAAACGTCAATGTGTATTTGAGCATCACAGAAGAATGATGATTAACATGAGCTAACCATTCATTAATTTTGTCTAATTTATTGGTAATTTCATCAGCTGTATGTGTATCAATAAAACCTCTTATCCCAGTATCAGCCATATGTGGTGTCAATGATTTGTTATCTAAAAGTTGTTCAAAAAAATCTTTAACTATAGGTCCATCCTTATCAATATATGATTTCTCATATCGGTGTTGTTGATTATAAAGCATTAAATTCTCTACAATCTTGCTTTTAACTTCCACACGATCTGTTTCATTATAAATAGTTAATAATTTTTTAACCAAATCAGGCTCTGTTGACCTAGAAACTAGTCTATCTATCATAATTCCACGTTTAACATCATTAAGCTCGGGATTTGCAGCTAATTGTATTTGAACATTGGACGGTGATGTTACATAGTGCGCAGGCGGAGTGTCCATTATCATTTGGAATTCCTCGTAGGGCATTAAATTAAGTTCTTGAGTCGATACATCTTCCAAGGTTTTTTTATTCACTACATTTGAGGGATCAAAAGATTCTATCTTTAGTCTTTCATCATTAAAATAGGGGAAGTAATTAAATATATTTCGTGGTAACCAGACATGGCCTGGCATAGTATCAAATCCTTGGCTATAGAATGCCCACCAAACGTAAGTATCACATCGCCATCGTCCACATTTAATCACTTCGCCTGTTGTTGGAATGCCTGAACCAACATTGTAATCAGTATTTGAAGTATAAACAGGACACCACCATCTTTGATGGTTTGCTTCTACTAGAACTTTGTAGCCGATAAGACCTCTATCTGCAATACCATACTTAGATGCCCAATATTTTGAGCGAGATTTAAAATTACTGATGGGATTAAGTTGACCAACAACTGGCTCATTAAGAATCTCAATAACCATGTTTGCATTTTGGTCCATTCCCCTTGAGTCCATCATGTAAGCATTTGCAATGCCAACGTGACCCAACCACCCAAGTCCGTAATAATTTAAATCTCTTCCCATAATTTCTGCAGGATAAATTTGCTTGGCATAGGCTGACGAACAGGTAAGGGTTGTAACAGTTATACCAATACCTAATACTATTAGGCTTTTATTTTTCATTTTAAGCTCCTTCTTTACTATCTAAAAAAAGCATGATGTGTTCATTTCCGCCAGAAAAATCATTTATAGTTTTGCTTCCTATATAAAACGCTACCCATGTTTGGAATCACTTGTCAAACGCATCTCTTGAGCATTATAAATAAGAATAATTATGACTGTTGAAGAGGTATTTTAATGAAACTATTAAAGATGTATACCCCTATTTTGCGATTGCTCCATACGCTATTTAATATCTTGAGCCACTTGTGGTAAATCACGCTGCAAAATGGAAATCAGTTTTTTATCTTGGGCTATTTCTTTGGCTAAAGAATGCAGCCTTTTATCGAGTTGCTCCCTGGCATAATCTTGCACCTGTTTTCGTTCCTTGCAATCAAGCTCGTATTGAGTAAGCAAAGGGGAGTCTTTTTCAATGCCTCAAAGCGCTCTTGAGGAGACGGTTGTGTTAGTCTTGAAGTTCTGCCGGTTTTTGGCTTAGTAATTTCTCAAAGTTCATTTTTAAACGTGCTTTTTCAAGGGCAATGGGATCAATGCTCGTGACTTGGCCCTCTTCTACATTCATTAAGGATAAGCTTGCCCCTTGGGTATGAAATGAATGACAAGAGGCGGCGATTCGCAATTTGGAGTCCAGGTCATTGTTTTTAGATAATACAATGACTTTTAGTTGGCTTTAAATCTTGCGCACTTAAATAAGATTGAAGCTTCTCATATTCCTCGGCTCTTGCAAGGATTACAGTGGCAGAAGGTTCGCGTACCGCTAATAGTTTGGCATCAAGCAGCGTATCGGCAATCATAAGCACCTCACCCTCACCGCGTTGTGCCATATAAAATCCTTCACGAGCTGCTTTAGAGCGCCCCTCACCGAGAATGGTTTTGTAATCGGATGATAAGGCAAAGACCGTTTCACCACATAACAAGCCTTGAGCATTCCTGCGAGGAACCAGTAAAGCGGGCACGGATTGGCTCTTAACCTGCACCTGAATTATAAAGCGTATGTCCTCACAGGAGAGGGTCGCAGTTTCAGTTTTAAAAAACTGTTCTGCCGCCGTTCCCAATACAGGCAAAGCCTTCTCATAGGGTAACTGCGTGGCCGTGATTTTTGCTTGAAATTGGGTTTGTAATGCCTCTTTTCCGTTTACTACTAAAAAACATCATTCCAATCTGTTTTCAAACGATTGGTATTGCATCAGGACTCACTAAGCGGGCATCAATCCCGTTATTACGTAACATTGACAGGCTTTCACAGTAATCTTACAGGCCGCCGATCCATCTCCATCATTGTCAGCTGCGATAAACAACTTTTGAGGCATACCCTTTGATAGCAGCTGCCATATTAGAGAAGTTACTAACGCTAAAGATACCAAGACTGTGGCTTGTCTATCCAAGCTTGCAATCGTCGCTGCTGTTTCAGGGCCTTCAGCAATGTAGAGCGCTCCAACCACAGGCACGCCGCTTTGTATGACGCCAGCAGCACCCTTATTGCTCCCCTTAGTGAGTTTTGCATCCTTTAAGAAGGTATTTTTCCGGCGGTTTTTTCATCCAAATAAATTCGTTGGACGCTCACCACCTGACCCTCAACGTTTCGAGCGGCAATAAGGGCTACCGAAATTTTATTAGGCTTTTCAATGCGTATACCATCGTTATCAAAATCCACCCATAAAGCCCCTTTGGGCCAGCAGCGTATTGCCATGCCTTCAATGCTATCTAACCGCACTAAATTCCGGGACGCCACCAATGACGCGGGGTTTAAAATTTTTGTCCCGTGCAAAGGGCAGCACCTCTTTCTTTATCTTCGATAAGCCACTTTAATTGCCAAACTCTCATCAGCAAGCAATCTTACCCAAGGCCAAAGCAGGATAGTTATTAATGTAGAGCCTAAAGGCATAAGAAAACCGTAATAATAACCTAGCGAAGCATCAATTATTAGAATGAGCATTTGATAGAGCAGGCAGAAAAATCCTATCAATGCCATTTGTTGACCCATAGTAAACAGACGGAATCGTCTTGCTTTGGTAGAGGCAATCCAGGCAACTATCGATAAAGCAAAAGCATGTTCGCCCAGCACTGTAGAAAGTAATACGTCCAAAGCCATGCCAATTATAATTAATAGTACTAAATTAAAATATTCTGGTAAAAAAAACTGCAAATATAGGATAAGTATCAACACCCATGGTGGTCTAAGTCCGACTAGAAGTTCGGGCAAGGGAAGAATTGTTAAAGCGAGTGCAAGAATAGCAGCGACAAACAGACGTAAATTTAAGGAAGTCATGTAGTTGCTCCTATTGCATTCAAACGCTCGTTAATCTGCTTGGTTAATTCCGCTTGCTCTTTATCAGGCCAGATAAGGAGCACCAGGCGATTTCTGTTGAGTAAAGCGATAGGACTAACATCAACTTTTATAAAAGCTTCCCCTGGAATGCTTTTTATATCATCAACCCGCCCCACAGGATAACCCTCTGGATAAAGACGTCCAAGACCTGAAGTAACCAGTAAATCGCCTTTGCTAATCGATGAGGTGCCAGGTAAATTTACTAAGGATAATTGACTCATATCATTAGTGCCCACCAAAATTGCACGCTCACCAGTACGATTATTTCGTACCGGTACAGCACTTTTGGAGTCTGATATTAATAAAACTGTGCTTGTCATATAGCCCACATCAATTATCTGTCCCATCACTCCTTTTGCATCAAGCACAGGTTGACCTGTGTATACGCCATCGCGCTTTCCTTTATTTAATACAACCAATTGTCGGGAGACAGAGGTATCGACTGCTAAAATTTGTGCAGCCATTGCCCGCATTCTTTCCTTTGATGAGGTGAGTAAAAGTTCACGGAGCTGTGAATTTTCTTCTTTAATGACTAATAGCTTTTGTAATTCTGCTTCGAGCATGGCTTGTTGATAACGTAATTTTATATTCTCATCAATCAGCGTCTTTTTAGCTGAAACCAGAGATTGCACCCAGCCGATAATTCGTACAGGATAATCAACAGCATATTGTAAGGGTGAAATAAGCAAGGCAAAACCAGAGCGTACACTATCCAGGTATCTATAATGGTAGTCTGAGAACATAAGCGACATCGATAACATTGCAGCAAACACAAATCCCAATGGTTTGTGTTTGCCTTGTGCAAAAAGTCTGCTTTTAGGATTATTCTGTTGAGAGGAAATCACCGCCGCGTAGATCCATTGTTTCCAAAGCTTTACCACCACCACGAGCAACGCAGGTTAATGGATCTTCTGCTACTAACACGGGTAGACCTGTTTCTTCCATCAA
>JACCSX010000173.1 GCA_013812775.1 Tatlockia sp.
GTGCGACACGATGTTGCTAAACAAACTGTTGCAGCAGGCAGCCACCTGAATGCAACCTACTGTTCCGTCAGTAGTTCTCTACCCAGACATGCGATCGGAGTAATCTGATGGTCTGAAGCTCTGGGGACAATGGAGCCGCGGGAAACCGTAGATGAGTCTGTGAAGACGAATCGAATCTGCTAGCATCAAGGCGGAGAGGGACTAGGGATGAGTGGTATGGTTAATGTAATGTGAACTTTCGTATAAACGCCGTGATTACAGAGGAGCCAAAGATGCTGACAGGCTCTGACCAAAATGGTATTGCAGTCAAGAAAGTTGATTGGGTTATCCAGCTTTCACGGATAACAGACTGCCGGCGGATAGAAAGAACCTAACCCACTCGGTTTGTGAAGTGAAACGTGGCAACCCCGTATCGCTCCCAATTTTGGGACAGTGCATCGCAAGGTTCACCTATGGTTATGCGGGTGTAGGAGGTCTGCAAAAGCAAATGCCTTATTGTAATGATAGAGATACTGGTTGAAATATAATCAGGCACGAAAGTGAGCTCACGGCAGACTGGTCTTTAGCGCAAGATAATTTAGAGAATCGATAGCATGAGGAAAAGCAAATGACGGCAGCTGCATTATCGCTGACTGGTGCGTCTTCATCTTCTGTACGATGGGATTCCGTTGATTGGAAAACCGCAAAGACTGAGGTACATCGACTACAAATTCGTATTGCGAAAGCTATTAGCGAAGGTCGCCAGGGCAAGGTAAAATCCTTGCAATGGATACTAACGCACTCGTTTCACGCTAAGTTATTAGCGGTGAAACGAGTTGTACAAAACCAAGGGGGAAAAACACCCGGGGTTGATAAAATCATTTGGAAAACACCACAACAAAAAATAGAAGCAGTCCAGTCGTTAACACGTAAAGGTTATCAAACTCAACCGTTAAGACGGATTTATATTCCAAAAAAAGATGGTCGCTTAAGACCGCTCTCAATTCCGACAATGAAATGCAGGGCTATGCAAGCGCTATACCTGTTTGCATTAGATCCAATAGCGGAGTTCTGCGCGGACAAGAACAGTTATGGGTTTCGCCCAAAGCGTTCAGCGGCTGATGCTATCGGAGCCTGTTATTTTGCGCTATCAAGAAAAGGCTCTGCGCAATGGATTCTTGAAGCGGATATTAAATCCTGTTTTGACAAAATTTCCCATGATTGGCTACGGAATAATATTCCGATGGATAAAGAAATTTTGGGGAAATGGCTGTCAGCTGGTTACATTGATAAGAATGTTTTTCATCAAACAGAACTCGGTACACCCCAGGGTGGTATTGCTTCACCCACACTTTTGAATCTAACCCTCAGTGGATTGGAAGAGGCCGTCAAAGCTGCATCCAAACGCAAAGATAGAGTCCACGTAAGAATTTACGCGGATGACTTTATTATAACGAGTTCTTCGAAAGAAGTATTAGAAACAAAAGTAAAACCGGTGGTGGAGTCTTTTCTGCATGAGCGTGGTCTTGAACTCTCGCAAGAGAAAACCAAAATCACTCACATTGATGACGGATTTGATTTTCTGAGCATTAATGTACGCAAATATAAAGGCAAATGTATCACCAAGCCTTCGAAGAAAAGTGTAAAAATCTTTTTAGATGACGTCCGAGAAATCATTAAATCAAATCCCACGGCAAAGACAGAAAATCTTATTCATCTTCTGAATCCAAAAATCAGGGGCTGGGCTAATTATTTTCGATTTAGCTGTGCAAAGAAAACATTCAGGTATGTAGATCACCACATCTATAAAGCCTTGTGGAATTGGGTTCATCGTAGACATCCAAGGAAAAGTGCGGCTTGGCGAAAGAATAAATATTTTCGTAGCCAAGGATTAAGAAACTGGATCTTCTCTGCGAAAAACCCAAATAAAAACAGCGCTAAACCCTACATAAATTTGTTTGGAGCTAGTTCTGTCGCTATTAGAAGGCATATCAAAATAAGGGCGGAAGCTACACCTTACGACCCAGCCTTTGCTGAATATTTTGAACAACGGGAACGTTATTCAAAAGACAGACGGCCAGGAACGAAGGAAGCAAAACAAGCCACTATAAATGCCACCAAATGAATCACAATAGCTGGGTCAACCGAAGTTGGCTTTGAAAAGGCTTGAGCGGAGTGCGGTGAAAGTCGCATGCTCTCGTTCTTATGGGACGGGGCTACAGCAATGTGGTCTCGTTACCTACCA
>JACCSX010000177.1 GCA_013812775.1 Tatlockia sp.
AGATAGCTGTTAGCCAACTCTTCAACGCGGGGCCAAATTTCTCGATTTACCCAAACTATTTCCTCTTCCCCTAAAAACAGGCGACTTAATTTAAAATTACCCTGAATTTCTCGATTGTGAGGTTTGAGCAAAATTGCAGTTACCGAGAATTGAAACTCCTTAGCCATTTGCAGTGCGGCAAGCAGATTATTGGATTGAGGACCGGCAATAATGATTAAATGACGAATGCCTTTCTTGATTAAATGAGGAATCAAAACCGCGTATTTACGCATTTTTGAACCGCTGATACCGCAGCCTAATTCATCGTCTCTTTTGACGTAGCAGGCCACTTCCTTGTTAGGAAAATGATTAAGGGCATGGATTCGGCTTGATAAATTCCACATGGCTTTCTTTAATGAATTCTAACAAAATTCAAATGCTTTTCCGAAGAAGAAATCTCGCAGAATCGATATCCAGATTCTGAAAAGCTTTTGATTTTATCAATGGTTTTTACTCGATTTTGAATCAAATATTTTGCCATTAGACCTCTGGCTTTTTTTGCATAAATCCCAATTATTTTTGTTTCATTATTTTTCTGTTCATAAAAATTAATACTAAGAATTGGAAATTTCAGTATTTTGGTGTCAATAGCCTTAAAATATTCAATAGAAGACAAATTAATCAGAACAGGGTTGGCGTCTAAGGCTAATTTTGTATTTAACGCTTTGGTGATTGATTCACGCCAAAATTCATAAAGATTTGCCCCCTTGGGATTAGCAAGATTAACTCCCATTTCAAGCCTATAGGGTTGTATTCGGTCTAAGGGCCTTAGAATACCATATAGTCCTGACAAAATTCCAAGATGTGTTTGCGAATAGTTTAAATCGTCTTCTGTCCAATTGGTTGCTGATAAACCTTGATAGACATCGCCTTTAAAAAGTAGCAGAGCAGGGTAGGATTGAGTTAAAGATGGGTTTTGCAGATTAAATTGTTGATATCTATCATAATTCAATTTTGCAAGTGCTTGTGATAAATCCATTAATTGTGCAAGATCTTCAATCGAATTAGATTTCATCAATTTTGCTAGTCTTATAGCCTTATTAATTAATGTAGGCTCAGTCGTATTACCCGAGTAAGGTTTTGAAATGGGTAATAATTTTTTGGCGGGTGATAATAAAATAAACACGAACTTACCTGTTAGGGTTTGACTGTAGGAAAGAATATATCATAGCTGATTCGGTTGAAGTAAAAATTGATACCTCGTGAGAGGTATCAATTTAAGATGGAAAAATAAATGATTATATATTCTTACAAGTCCATCTCCATTTGCATGATTTGCAGCTACTATAGCTTTTGCAAGAATTATAGCTCTTGCATTTGTTGTAGCTCTTGCAGTTGTGATAAGTCTTACAGCTGTTATGGCTCTTGCAACTGCCCTGGCTTTTACAGCTGTTACCACCGCCACTGCCTTTGCCTTTACCTTTGCAGCTGTTGCCACCACCGTCGCCGCCATAGGCCACATTGAATTTTTGACCCGCGGTGTTGTTATCAGGAGTTCCGGCGGCATATAGGCCAGAAGTAAAGAGTGATGCTGCGGCTGCAGCAATTATTATGCTTCGCTTTTTCATGTTCAATCTCCATTTGTTGAATTAGCTTTTTAAGAATAGTTGAGCGATGAGACTAGCGCAAGAATTGAACAGTTAATCGAAGAAATGATCATATTAAAAATTTGAAATTATCATCTTACATTCAGTAAGTTAGTTACAATCTTATGGGGTTTAATATTTTTATTCGACAAAGCCTAATTCGACTAAAATACAGGGGCCATTAGAAATAATATTTATCTGATTTTTCAGACATTTATCCCGCGCAATGTCAGATTCGGCGCCAGGTTGTATCCATATGTTTTTAATTCCTTTTTTGATGGCCTGGTCAACAATTTTTTCGGTAATTTCTGGAAGGGTGATTATCGATATACTTTTGACAGAGTTGGGTAAGTCGTTAAGGTCTTGCAAGCAGGCTAGTCCCTCGATGAAACCAGCTCTAGGATTAATAGGATAAACGGTTAGATAATTTTGCAGATAGCAGCGCAATACTTTATTACCATATTTTTCTCTGTTATTTGAGGCTCCAATAACTGCATAGGCCTTTGAACTAAAAAATTGATCAATTTGACTTTTCATAAAAAAATTCTCATATTGAAAAATTGAATCAAAGGAATTTTGACTCAATTAATTCAATTTCTCTCATCTAAGTTTAGTTGGTTTTCGGGTAAATAGGGGGGGGTATTTGCTTGATTTGTAATCACATAGCTATACTTCTACCTAAGAAACGATATTATATTCTGAACATTGATATACTCATACACTCTTGGGCGGAGATGAGTTTGGTGGAACAAACACCTAAATGTAACGCTAGCGTAGGATTTATTGTATAGAGCCTGGTAATTCTGATGAATTAAAAAATATAATCTCAGTGGCCGATAAGTTGCTCTATCAGGCAAAAGGGAAAAACCAAACTGTTCGCAAGTTATTTAGAAATTCAAAATTGACAAATTTTTAATTACTTGTACAAAATAAACGATAATCAATTTAAGTAGTCAACCATGGAATATAAAGATTATTACAAAATTATGGGACTTGCGCGTGATGCTAGCCCAGAAGAGATTAAACGCACCTACCGCAAACTTGCCCGCAAATTTCACCCCGATGTAAGCAAAGAAACCAATGCTGAAGAGAAATTCAAGGAATTAGGCGAAGCCTATGAGGTGCTTCACGATCCTGACAAGCGTTCTAAATATGATCAATACGGCCAATATTGGAAAGAGCAAAGCCCACCTGGGTCTAATCGACAAGGCGATCCAGGACAGTCTCAGTACCAATATCGGGGTTTTGATGATGGCCAGCCTTCGGGTTTTGAAGATTTTTTAAATTCTATCTTTCGTGAGCGCCAGGGTCGTCAGCAAAGTTCATTTTATGAGCAAGGCCGAGACATTCATGCAAGCCTGACTATTAGTCTTGAGGATAGTTTTAAGGGTGTTGAAAAAATGTTGCAACTGCAAACCCCTGTGGTTGATAAACAGGGGAAGGTTGAATATCAAACACGCTCTGTGAAGGTTAAAATTCCGAAAGGACTTGGGGATAAACAGCAAATTCGCTTAAAAGGACAGGGAATGAAAGGCGGTCATCATCAGGCCGGTGATTTATACATCGAAATTAACATTGCTTCTCATTCTTTGTATCGTTTACAAAAAAGTGATCTCTATTTGACGGTGCCGATCACACCCTGGGAGGCTGCTCTTGGCTCCTCGATTAAAGTTCCAACTCTGGCAGGCTCAGTTAATCTCAAAATACCCAAACTGTCGCAAACTGGTAAGCAAATGCGGCTTAAAGGGCGGGGATTACCTTCGCATCCACCTGGTGATCAATATATCACCTTGGAAGTTGTTATACCGCCAGTTGATAATCCACAAGTGAATGAACTTTATGAACAATTAGCTAAGACTATTAAATACAATCCACGGGAAAAACTAGGGGTTAGCAATGACTAGGGATAAAAAAGAGCCTGTAGCCTTAGAATGTGAAGAATGGTTTTATCTGTCTTTAACGCAGGTAAGTTCGTCTTTCGGCATTTCAAGTGATAAAGTCCTTGAAATTATCGAGGAAGGTATTATTTCCGTAGAAAAAGATGAGAAAAATCAATGGCGCTTTGACAATGAAGCCTTGCGCCATATTCGAACAGTATTACGTTTAAACCATGATTTAGGGGTTAATTTAGCCGGAGCTGGCCTGGCCTTGGAATTACTTAAAGAAATTGAGCATTTACGAGCCATGCTTAATAAACCTAAGTAGTTAGATCTTCGACCTGACTCGTGATAAGGTGGCGAAATCTGTTTAACAGCGAGGAAAAATAATGAAAAAAACTTATCTAAAGACTCTAACTGGAGTGGTTATGGCCTTCCTGGTTGGCTGTCAATCTACGACCTCTAATGGTTTTTTTAGCTCTGGCTCTTCTCCTCAAAGTCTTCAAGACGCTGTAAATACAGCATTCCAATCTAGCCCAGAATTAGCTGCTGTACCTATTCATATTGAAGTTCATAATAGAGCGGTTTTATTAAGCGGTTATGTTAAAACAATCCGCCAAAGCGATACCGCGGGTGAGATTGCTTCCAAAGTGCCTGGCGTTAAGTCTGTGCATAATGGATTGATAGTTCGTAAATAGATATCGAAAATTGTCTTTGCGAGCATCCTGTTGTCGCAAAGACGGTAAATCTAATACTCTTTTAATTACCCAAATTAAGAATTATGACCTATGAAAATTGCAATTTACCTAAATACACTAATTTTAGGACTAATAACTCCTTCTGTATCAGCGATCACTTTACACTGTCCTCCTCAAATCAAAACCAATCAATCCCTGGATATAAAAGTTAAAGATTGGAATGCATTTGTGGATGATTGGTCTAATGTCAACAATGCCACTAAGGTTACATTTTACGCGGGGCATCCCAAGGCACAGGCCAGCTTGGCACCTGATAATGAAAATTATAAAGCCGCTAAATTAAACTGGACTTTCAATGGAAATGATATTTGGTTAGCCTGTGGATATTCCTACACTGCGGTCCAATTAATTCAAAAGCTGCCTAATCAAATTAAAACCTGCAGTGTAATATATGATTTAAAATCTCTGTCTCCAACAGTGCTTGAAATAAAGTGTAGTTAGTAGTTTTCTTCCCGGAATTATTTTTCGCAGGTTTATTAAATGCAGAAATTGGCTCGTGAATTTTATAACAGAGACACCTCCCTGGTAGCTAAGGAACTTCTTGGTCACAGCCTAGTGCATTACTCTGAGGGTCTAAGAAGAGTAGGTAAAATCGTTGAAGTAGAAGCCTATCTGGGGCAGCATGACCTTGCCTCCCACTCCTCAAAAGGTCTTACAAAACGCACTAAAACGATGTTTGGACCACCAGGTTATTCCTATGTTTATTTAATATATGGTATGTATTATTGTTTCAATGTTGTAACCGAGGCCGCCGGGAATGGTTCTGCAATACTTATTCGTGCTCTGGAACCTCTTGAAAATATTACAGAAAACACGCGGGGGCCAGGTTTATTATGTCAAGCTATGAAAATAGATGCTCATCTAAACGCTCATGATCTTTTATCTGATAATCTTTTTATTACAAACTCCGGTTATGAATCACCAGAGCATATTGTTGAAACACCACGTATTGGTGTCCATTATGCAAAAGAGTGGGCCGATAAATCATTACGATTTTTTATACGCGAAAACCCTTATGTCTCCAGAAACAGGATGCCAGCGGCGATAGAAAAAAACATTTAAGGACCAGATGGATGATAATGTCGTTGGATATTCAAATTTTCGATACAATTTTCTACTTTTTCCTGCAGTTGAGGTCTATTGTTACAATAACCAGAATTTAAAATGGCCTGACAATGTTCGATGCTTTTCATCGCAAAAATAAAGACTTCCTCTTCGCTAAAACGCTGGCTTATTTCTGGAATCGCAAAAGCCTGTTCTAATTCGTCAGGCGTATAGGATTTTCTGGATATACTTCGTTTAGAATCGTTTTTCCATTTATCGAGGATATCGACTTCCTCAGATTGCTTTTTGAAAAGCTGCCATTTGTTATCGTACATCTTAATCTCCATTTTACATTATATTACACATGGAAGCCGGTGAATCATCATCCTTGGTTTCCTTGAGAGTTTTTTTAGGGTTCTTACCCAATATTTCAGAGGTATCGTATTGAATATCAGGGATATTTCTCGTCGCCGAATAACTTACCTTACCGTACTCCGTCTCTAATTTCGCAGCTTGAGACAGTGCAGTTGATAGCTCTGCTTCAAGGCGATACGATTCTTTGCAAGCCTTTCCCAAGACAGAATCATCATGTAAATAGGTTTTTTTGTCATAATAGTTATCAAGATAGCGTTCAATTTCAGTTTCGGAATAATCCTCTTCTCGCAGGGTTTCCTCGACTAGTTCTACGCATTGATTCATGTAAGTCTGAGCCTTTGCATAATTTGTGCGAATAGAGAATAGGTCACCTGATTTTTTAATTTGTTCTTCAGTTTCCACTTCCAATTCTCCGGTAACATTATTAAAACCAACTGAACCAGTGTAGGCTGATAAGTCGATATCGTAATTCATTGAAGACGTTTCGTGTAGTGTTGTCAAAAATTGGCCTGCGAAGGTTTCAAGATAAGGAATGTTTTCAGGATTATTCACATGATCTAATTGATAGTCTTGCGTTCTGGCTGCATAGCATATAGCAAGCGTAACAGGCAGATCTTTATTCGCGGGCTGAGTCGATTGCGAAAGTATCTCATTGAAAAAATGGGCAAGTTTTTGAGGCGAAAATAAGGGTATTTCTGTTCCAGTTTCGAAATTCTCATAATAACAGGTTTTTGTATCGCCAATATTACCGTGGGCTGCAATGATAATGTCCTTATAACTCTGGATATCCTGAATGGCTAAATCAACATTTTCTGGAGAGTCGTTCCAGACTTGTGCCCGCGCTGAAAACTGGCACAATTCTACATTATTTTTTCCATATTTGTGTGCCAGACTATCTGCGGCCTTCTGACCTGAACCCTTTTCATCCGACAAATTAATTAAAAGTACTTTGGGCATAATTTATTCAAAGTGAATTGCTTGTATAAATTATAGACTAGTTGGGCGGCTGTTATCCTTCGCGATTTTTAATTTTTTTGTTCTGTCTATGAAGTGCTTTCTATAATTTTTTAGGGGTAAACTGGTACTCTATATCGTTAGCTCCATGGCCTAAAATGCTATTGAGTGCCTCAGAAGCATTATCATCTTTCCCCCAAAAACTTATGGCATGCCAGCTATATATAGAGGCGTTAAAAATTAATTGTAGGTTTCTGTGTGTTGCAGTGTTAGCTAAAGGAGGTAGAAAAAACGGGTCTTTTGAAAGTTCTAATAGTTTTTTTCTACCATAATTTATTAGGCGACAATTATCTTTGCCGGTTGACGACAATTAGGACTGCCGGTCTTAACTAGCTATTGTTAAAGGACATTGAACACTTTTGGAGTGCTTAGATGTCTGGACAATGGCTTACGTCG
>JACCSX010000312.1 GCA_013812775.1 Tatlockia sp.
CCTTTAACAATAGCTAGTTAAGACCGGCAGTCCTAATTGTCGTCAACCGGCAAAGATAATTGTCGCCTAATAATTCATTGAGCATTTTAGACTTGATAAAGCTTAATTCTTCTTTTGTGAAATTAGATTTTTCAATTCTAATTTCCAAAAGTGAATCTGCTGATAAAAGTTGCTCTGCTGTTATATTAGTATCGCTAAAATCGACATAATCCAGTTTGGCCTTTGTTAAATTCGCTCCATTAAAGTTAGCCTTAACTACCTCGCGCGCATGGGATAAATCAGCATCACTTAAATCGCAATCAGAAAAATCAGTCTTGTATAAAATAGATTTTTCTAAGCTGGCACCAGATAAATTAGCCTTGCTAAAATTAGTCCCACATGCACTGGCTCCCTTTAGCCTGGCATATAGCATGATAGCGCCGGATAAATTAAGCTCAGATAAATTCATATAAGCAAAGTCAAAATTTTCTGGAAGTTTTATTCCTTGCAGGTGAGAAGCGGATAAAAGGTTTTCAGCATGTAAGTCAAGAACCTCCTTTAAATTAGCATTGGTTAAATTAACATTCATTAAACTCAACTTAAATATATAATTCAAACCAAAGACTGCATCTGTAAAATTAGCGCCATTTATAGATTTTGCGTCGCCTAATATTGCACAATCAATATTGGCATTACTAAAATTGGTTCTTGAAAGATTGGTTCCTCTAAATGTAACATACTTAATAGTTGTATTAGAAAAATTCACTCCTGATAAATCCTTATCAGAGAAATTAGTGTTATCAAATAGACATCCTTTAAAATTTGCCCCTCGAAGATTGGATTCACTTGAGAAGGCTGTCCATAAAACAATGTTATTTGAATAGGAGAGATCAGCATTTTGCAGATTCTTACGTATAAGGCTTTGTTCTGAAATTTTATGGAATAACAAGCGGCTGATATAATCACGTAGATTTTTATTAAACGAAAACTTGGATTTTGTGGTTATTTCATTATCATTGACTATAGGATTTTCCCACAACAAGGGTAAATATTGATTTTCAGCGGCTTCTAAAATAGTGGCTTTTATTGATTCATAAATCTCATCCACATTAGTTTGGGATATATCATCCAGCGCGAGGAATTTTCTTTTTAACGCTGCTTTTTTAACTTCAATTTTTTCTGAGATTAATCTATCTGCAAAAGTGCGCCATTTTGTATTGATTAGTCTTATGCTTGCTACAATCTCTTCAATGCCCAAGTGCAACAAAATAAGCGGTAAAAGTTCATCAGGTAGCGCTGAAATAGGGGAGGTATAATCTAGGCAAGGCTCCAATGACTCTTGTTTTTTCAACATCTACTATCCTTTATTTGAGTTATTCACTATTCAAGTTGCATTAAAGCTATTAAATTGTACAGTGTGTTGCAATAAGAGTCAATGAGTTGATCTGGCCCTGGGTCCTGAGGTATCGGGGGGATAGGCCTAAGTAGATTTCTTTCTTGATAGCAGTGCTTCGAACCTAACCCCAACGTTATCATCCAGTACCGTTCGCGGTGAGGAGGAGCGAGTAGCGACGTCTCGAACCGTCAGCCTCGATCTCTTTTTAAGGAGTTAAAAACTGTACTATGGGAGAGACGCCGGTTCTGTATAACCAAATACATTTTTCTATTCCAAGATTTCAAACATTAACTAATGCTCGAGACGTCGCTTCTCGCTCCTCTTCACCGCCAAAGAGCTTCCGACTTTTCAATTAGATTAAAAAGTATTCGAAAATCGATTTTCCTCAACAACTGTCGATAAATGACTATACTCCTCTACCATCTCCGCAGTCTTGGCTAGAACTTCTTTGTAATAGCTTTCAATATGCTGTTTTGTAGAAATTAGAAATTGTAATTGTTGCTGGATCTCAGGATAGATATCAGCGCTTTCTTTAGATAAGGCAAGTAAAGTATGCATGTCCGTTTTTAACTCAATCGCAAATAATTTTTGCGCAAATTCCGCTTCAATATTCACAATCAGAGGTAATAAGCGCCAATAATATTGGAAAAATAGAACTTTGAATAAGCCTAAATCAACAATTTTTTCATAATCCTTAAATTGCTGTTTTTGAAATTGCTCCATTTCTTTTAAGGCTTGTGGAGATGCAGAGGAAATGCCATTCAAGGTACATTGCAGCAAGTCAGAATAAGAGGCTGGCAGTTCATGGAATACCTTTTTATAAACGACATGAATACCCTGGAAAAAAGCGGGATCATCTGAATTCAGGCTTATTAGTTTTTTCTCGTTAAGAATAGATAATTCTTTATGATCATGGAGAGATGGAATTTCATTTGGATAAACACTAGTGTCACTTAAAGGGCAAAGTTCAAAACGAATTTTTTGCGAACTTAGTTCATCTACGAATTTCAAATCCTGAGCTGCGTGGCGTCCATGAGCAATCCAGTCGAGGTAATTCAGAGCTTCTCGGATTGTTTTTGCATCAGAAAACGCTTCCATGTGTGCTGTTAAAAAATACCAGGGCTTGCCACTTTCCTGGCGTAGTTTTTTAATCTTCAAATAAAATTCTTTAAAATCTTCCAGTGGAAATCCTTCCTCTTTGCCAGCCAGACCAATGGTAGTAATCAGGGGGTTTGGTTTTGCTGCCAATTGCTCCCAGGTTTTGGTAAAGAGTTCTTTATCGACATGTCTCTCCTGATAATAGCGTAAACGTAAAATAGATAGGGAACCAAAATCATTCATGCCACGTAAAAGGGCTCGGTTATAGGCTTCATTGAATTCAGGGAAACTCATATTGTTCATGCATTGCACCCAGGAGATTCCTGGCAGCGAAAAAATTACATTGTTTTCATAGCAATATTTATAAAAGGCATAGGCAACGTCTTCGATGTCCTGAGGTGTTTGGATAAGAGCAGAAAGCGTTAAAAAATCGAGGATGAATTGCATGAAATCATCTTTGCCTCGATATTTCCAGATGTTATTGTCCTTATCTATTAAGTCTTCCGGGAAATCACAATTATTACGTTTTGCAAGGAGGCGAGCTGTTTCAACATCAAGAAATCCAGTTTCGCCATGGACATGGATATCCGTTTTTGGCATTTTTTCTAATAAGGTATTATGAACGTTTTCAATTGTTTTTTGTTCCTGGGAGGGCGAGGGACAAATTGTTGATAATTTTTCTAGGACTTCTGGTGATAAGGTTGGCAGCAGTTCTGTGGTTATTGATGGATTTTTAAGACCTTCGAAATCTTTCAACACTTTATATTTTGGACTGTCTATAATTAATTTGCTTAGCATCAATATTCCCAATCAAAAAAAATTTCGCCATTTTAACAATACTGAATTCAAAATAAAGCTTTATCTTTATGAATTTCAAGTTGGCTGCCTGAAAAGCATTGAAAATGATAAGGTTCATCCACCCAAAGCTAGAATTATAAGGTGCAGACTTCAATATATGTGTCGCGCCAAAGTGATAATGTCCCCCTAAGCCCAAAATAAAAATGTCTCCCATTCCTTGGACTCCCTTTTTTGTTTAAGCAACTTAAAGAGTAGTCCATGTGTATGGGGGACATTTTAATTTTGGTTTGACAAACAAAAAATAAGCCACTTGACTATATATTGATCTTAATTTATAATTACGGGTTTTTAATATTACTGGTCAGTTATGATTGAAATAATTAAATCGTTTTTTAATTGGGTATGGTCGGGTATAACCTCATTTTATAATTTTTTATTTGG
>JACCSX010000180.1 GCA_013812775.1 Tatlockia sp.
ATTGTGGGTAGACCTCTCCATATTCTTATTAGAGAGATGGGGGATCAGTTGAATAAAGTCATAAATCCCAGACGTTTTCATCAGCGAGTTTTATTGTCCCTCCTGTTAAATCAGGAAGATGCCAAACCTTCTAATTTTATTGTACATGAAGATGAGGATAAACTTCTTGAGCTAATTTGCGTCGATAACGATCACAGCTTTTTTCGAGCAATTGCTGAAGAAGAAGGGCGTTTAGTTCCCCTAGTAAAAGACATTAGCTTTTGTTTTGCCATGATGCAGGAAAAAATTGATCCTGTGGTTGCCGCAGAAATTTTACATTTTGATGTGTATGCACTTTTAAGCCTATGGTTAAACCAAGTGGAAAAAATCAGTAAAGCTACTGAGAAGCTTTTTTCTATGACAGAAATGGAGAAATTTTTTCCAAAAAATGGGCAGGTACGATTACAACAAGAATTCATTAAACAGATCAACTCACAACATACAATTAATGAAACAATCTTGCCAATCACCTTTAGTGAACATACTTTGGCAAACTTATATGTGAAGCTTACTCGTCTAAAATGTTATTTAAAAGAACATCCAGAAGCAACACTCCTTGATCTACTCTCTTGTGCAGAGCCTTATCTGGCAAAATATTATCATAACTTAATCTTAACCTTCCCTAATATTATAGAACGTTTTCAAAATGGATTTTCACAACTTTATGGTGAAAAACTTGAAAAGAGCGGTGCTCATCAAACAAAGAAAACCACCTTTGCAACACTGCAAACACTACATGGGAAACCGCAGGATGCGATAACAATCCTTAATGCTAAAAATTCTTCATTAGAAATGGCATATAGAGAATTAGAGTTAATCCATCAGAGGCAACAAGATTGGGAAAGTATTTATAACAATATTATGAAAGGCTCGCCGCAGGGTTGTAGTGATTTTGCAGCACTCTCTGATATACGATTATGCGAAATGATTTTTAATCAAATTGATTTTCAAAAACTATCATTCACACAAGAGCAATTATTACTAAATACCTTAAAGCAGACAACTATGGCTTTTCGAGTGTTAAAATTAATTAATTGCAATATTAAAGATGACATTTTAAATAAACTACTCTTAGATTCGCCGGAACTTGAGATTTTAGTAATCGACAATTGCCCGTCTATAACGGAACGCATCGTATTCAATATTGCTAAAAATTGCCCTATCTTGGAAACATTAAAATTATCCCGATTATCCTTTAAAGCTATAGATACTCACTCCTTACCAATTCCCTCGGTATTTATCCCCAAAGGCGGACGTTCTATAGTTGTTTTTGCAGAACTGCGTGCTTTGGATGTAAGCGATTGTAACGACTTATCTAAACTTTACATTGCAGCCCCTAAATTATTGGCTTTAAAGGCTAACAACTGTGTTCAACTGAAGAGTGGAAAATGTGACAGCAGCGAATTGCGGAGCCTGGAGTTATCTCATTGTACCTCTTTAACTGCCAGCGCACTTAAAGAGTTTGTTGTAAGTTTTCCCTATCTCAAAACTGTCTTTTTAGACGGTTGTGATAAAATTGAACACCGTGAGTATTATAAGAAATTTCCTTATCTGCTTTCTATTAACTTGGATCTACTTAGCCACAATTACTTACAAAAACTCACTGAGCTACTCGAAAAATTTCATAACTTGGCTAGTAATAAAAAACAAATTGATCAATTACTCAATATACTTAGCAATTATTTTGATTCAATTGAAAATAAAGTACCTGATTTAATAAAAAAACTGAGCAACGCAAGTCCCTATGTCCAACAGGAAGCCGCTTTTTATATTAAAGGTATGGGCAGAAATAGCCCTGAGATCATTGATCCGTTAAAGCAACTACTTTCTTCCAAATCGACTGCCACGAGTGTCATTGCCGCTATTGCTTTGTTATATCTAGATAAAAACCAGGTTCAAGATCTAAAAATTTTAGAGGAGGTTTTTATTCTGAATAATAGAAATTTGTTCAATGCGGCTATTCCTTTGTTGAATGAATTTGGTTCGGAAGCGGAGACCCTCGATGCCTGTTTAAAGACTTTAAATAATGGCACTTCGGAACAGCAAGAAATGATTCTCTATGCATTTGCTCATTGGACGACTTACTCAACAAACCTAAGAGATAACTTAAAGCAATTCATCCTTGGCAATAATCCAGGGCCCAAACAATCTTGGGCGCTTTATGCATATTGGCGGTTAGTGATAAAACACACCGAATTTAATCCTGGTTTGGATTGGCTACCTGCAAAAACACTGCAGCAATTATTAGTTTTGATGGTAAAATTTGATCCTGCAACTGCTTTGACTATCCGAAAGAAAACTAAAAACCTGGTTACTAAAACTTCTCAGGAAATTGAAATTATTACCTGGCAAATTGCATCAATAAGTAAGCATCAAAACGAGCCGGTAAATGTGTGGAATAATAAACGGATTCGAATTATTCAAGAGATTGGCGAAGCACAGCTGCAAGATATTAAAATAAAAGAATGCTTACTTAAGGTGCTGCAAAATGAGAGTTACCATATTGTTCGCATAGCAATCATTGATGCCTTTCATTGCATGCAGTTAAAAGCTGACGATATTGAGGGCTCTTTGATTAACGCATTGAATGATAAGTCACATGAGGTTGTAAACAGTGCAATACATGCGTTACCCACACAGAGTCTTGGCCAAGAAGCAGTTCGCAGAAAATTAATCGATTTGGCGTCAAAAGACGAGCACCCTCATATTCGGGTATCTGCCCTTGTTGCTCTGGAAAAAATCAATGAATACTATCCAGATATATTAGAAGTCAGTATTAAATGTCTGGATGATCTGGTCGACAACATAAAAGCTGCAAT
>JACCSX010000183.1 GCA_013812775.1 Tatlockia sp.
AAAGTGTTAAAATGCGGTGACGGACCGAAGACTGTACAAGGGGTAGTTTAATAAATAAGATAACGGCTCAAGAATGTTATTCTTTATGAAGTGGCCCCAGGAAGCACAAACCGTAACGGCGGGCCAAGTAAGGATATATGGCAGCATTAACAACGGTTTATAATTTAGGGGATTTCTTAACAATATCATCTTGTTCAATCGGATTTTCTACCTGTAACGAAGCAGAAATACTGGATAATGCCTTTTTAAACTCTTGGGTTTTTGACATTGAGATACGGAAATCCAATCCTAACCCTTCGCATACATAGTTAACCGCATCTTTAAAAGCACGAGCATAGGGGCTGCTCTCATTGATTACTTCAGATAAGAGTTCCTCGTCCCTATTAGTTTTTGAGCCTAAATCCTTAATCGTATCGATTGCTGAAATCGTTTTATTTCTATAATGATGCCAACTAGAATTTTCAGGTAATTTTTTTTCATCGTTTAATAACGATTTTTTTATCAAAGAGAGTCCTGTTATTTGTGCCGTAGGATGGAAAATACCAAGCTCTTTGGGAACCTTATTTTGGCGAGTAAAATAGGGGTGTGCATTACCCTTTGCCATCGTTGTTTCCAGATCATTCTTTGTTGGAAGGGAATTATAAAAATCCCACTCTGTATTGTTACTATAGCCTTCTAAACCTGATGCTCGCTTCTCCATAAAGTCATTTATGGCCTTTTGCGCGAAAGTATCAGTAGCTGATACAAGCTTTTCATACATTGTCTTATAGGTGTGCTCTATCTGGGTAATAAGTTGGGTCATGGTTTGTTTGTCATACCCTTCAATTCCTTCTATATCCTTAGTGAGAAGTAACTGATCCATTTTGTTTGAGTCTGGTGCTGATAATCTATGAATTAATTCATTATAGTGTTCATTGACTATCCCATTCAATTTGGAAGTCTGGATCCCCTGTGAACGTTGGACTAACAGGTCTCTATAAGAATTATGCAGGGTTTCCAATAATCCTTTATCAGACATATATTTAAAAGTATCGTTAAGTTGGCTCATCCGTACCTCAAGTATAAACTCATCTACTTTGAATTTTAGCAGTCATTTATTAAGTAAATATTAGGATATTCTAATATTGAGCAACGACTTGGTGCTTTACTATATCCTTTGTTTATAGCTTTCTTTTAGGCAATAAAATAGGTCGGAGTGGTTGGTTTTTAGATTTTAATGAACCAATCATTGCTAAAATGTGATGCAAAATACTTCTATTCGTCGAAGACCGCATCTTTCACCGGCGGGTTGAATTACCTTTCGGTGGGAAATGCGAACTACAATCCCTAAAATAGCCACAATTCCCCTCCCTTAAGGGCGGGTTTTTCGCCCAAATCTGTTACTATTTTACCAATTCGATGCTATTGTGCTATTATGTACATGTACATATTCAACAGGTGATCTATGAATGTTTTGACGTATACCTCTTTTAGAGAAAATCTTGCTGACGCCTTAGAACGGGTTGAAAAAGGGGAAACCATTGAAATTACCAGAAGAGGCCATCAATCTGTATTTCTTACCCCTAAGGTTGAAAGCCAATCAGAGGTCAAAACGGTTAAGTTTGCTGACCAAGACCGATTTGATGCCTCTCTTAAGCGCATTCAAAAAAAACATGCTAAGAATATTCAGGCTTTAGCTGATAGATGAGTGATATTGCATTTTTATCTGCTGAGCAAATTGGTGACATTCAAAAAGCAACTCTTTCGATGGCTCCATCAAGCAACATTGGATTGATTGAAGGGGCAGTAAATCGAATTATTAATGAATACCACTATAAGGGCACAACAGATATCTTTGAGCTTGCTGCTTTATATTTAATAGCGATAGCCAAAGCCCATGCCTTTCCTGATGCTAATAAAAGAACAGCGTATCAAGCGGCGCTGATGTTTTTAGATTTAAACGGTATTTTCATTTCTGAAAATGAGAGCCTTATTGAGATAACCATAAAAGCAGCGGAAGGCACCACAAATATTCAGGAAATAGTAGACGTATTTAAGCATAGCATAGACTGATCGAGCGCTTTTAAACGCTAAAAGCGTCCAGTCCAGAAAGCAACCGATGCAGATTATTGCCGCTAATCAAGATAATATTAGCGGGTAGATTCTGATAGACCGCTTGCCCACTTTTACCGCAATGAATAAAAAATCCACCATGGCCTTGATGGGTTTTAATGGTATCGGCAAAGTCTTTAAGGTGCTGCACATTGATGTGATTTTGATAGCGTTTTGCTTGCACCGCCATGCGATGTTTCGAGGGTAAAATTACCACGCCATCAATCCCCCCATCGCCAGTGTAGCGCTTGTTATGAATTACTTTCAAACCACGCGACTTAAAGGCAATAAGCAATAATTCTTCAAAAACAAAGGGATCTATCTTC
>JACCSX010000197.1 GCA_013812775.1 Tatlockia sp.
GGCTTTGCTGCCCTAAAAAATGCATGGCACTACGAGCGTCAATATACAAACCCTCCTCGCTTGGCTTGCCTTTATTACCCCCATAACCACGGTATTCTAATAAAAGCACGCCAAATCCTGCCGATAGAAACTGACGAGCCAAGGCCATACGATGACCAATATGTCCGGCATTCCCATGCAAATATAGGATAGTGGGCTGATTAGCACTTGCCGCTTTATACCAGGCAACCAACTCAAGTCCATCGGCCGTTTTTAGCATGATTTGTTGCATGTCTTGTGCATGAAACTCTTGGCGGTTTGGTATTTCTTTAGACGGAATATAAATTAATTGCCTTTGAAACAAGTACATTAATAGACTAAGAATAAATAAAATAGCAACACTGACTGTAAAAATCGCTTTAATCATGCGTTAATCCAGAAATCTAAGAAGCAAAAAAGAAAATTTAACATGTGGCTTTTATTATTCATACTAATTAGCGTTGCAACCATTATTTATGGTAAAAAATTACGCCAGCAAATAATTCTAAAACGCTGGAAAAAAGCCTTAGCCCTCGATAAGCACTCGCCTGTTTTTCAGAAACTATATAGGGAAGTTAACGGTTTTACCCTGTCCCGACAGGCAAGAAAAACCAAAGATGCAGTGGAATATGTCTATGGCGAAATAGTATTTGAACCCTTTATTGCTTTATTATCACTTTGCAACCCCAATTCCTCGACTGTATTTTATGATTTAGGTTCAGGGACAGGAAAGGCCGTTCTTGCCTGTGCCATGGTTTTTAATGTTAATAAAAGTTGTGGAATTGAACTTTTTCCCTCTTTACATCAAGCATCGATTTTGCAGCAACAACGCTTAAGGGGAATACCAGAATACCAGACAAAAGCAGACTCCATTGCCTTTATCAACGCCGATTTCATTAAGACTGAATTAAGCAATGCCTCCTTAATTTTCATTAATTCAACCACCTTTTTTGGTGAAAGTTGGGAACTAATCTCTAAACATCTGGAACAAATTAAACCTGGATCCTTGGTAATTACCACTTCCAAACCACTGCCTTCCGCCTTTTTTATTACTCTACGCAAGACCGAGGTAGCAATGAGCTGGGGAATTGTTTTTGCCTTTATACAACGCCGAATCGAAAATCCGAAGATTAGCTAAATAACGGATAATTAACAAACTTTTTTTTATTTTTATGCTATTTCAGCCGCTTAAGGGATTGCATTGACGCCCAAAATATTGCTACAGTTAATTGATAAGATTGAATAATTTCTTTCGCTGTCTATACTCAAATAGAGACATAAAGAAGTCAGCGCCATTTTTGAAGATGCTGACCCCTAATAACGCGGCTAACCGAGGTGGGTATGATTAAATCGGAACTCATTGCAAACCTTGCTGCAAAAATGACACATCTTCCTGAAAAGCAAGTTGCTGACAGCATAAATCGCATACTGGAATTAATGAGCGAATCGCTTATCAATAATAAGCGCATTGAAATTCGGGGTTTTGGGAGTTTTTCACTGCATCATCGTCCTCCCCGTAATGCTCACAATCCTAAAACAGGTGAAAAAGTGGTTACTGAAGCTAAATACAGTCCGCACTTTAAACCAGGCAAAGAATTGAGAGAACGGGTCGATGCATCGCGCAGCTCTATCCCTATAAAAAAAGATGATAACTAAACTCAATAGACGACTTTTATACCTGATACGGCATCTCGAGCCTTGCAAAAGAACGGCAGATCTAACCCAGAAGAGATCTCTCGATACCTTCGAGATGACGTTTTAGGACGCTCAGCGAGTTAAAAAATAAAAAATCCCTGGGCCTAGCTAGCCCATCAGGTGCGCGGCAAGGTTACACCTGTTTGGCCTTGATATTTGCCGCCCCTGTCTCGATAGGAAACAGCGCAAACTTCATCAGATTCTAAAAACAACATCTGCGCTACGCCCTCATGCGCATAAATTTTGGCAGGCAGTGTTGTTGTATTCGAAAATTCCAAGGTAACATGCCCTTCCCATTCCGGCTCCAAAGGGGTGACATTGACAATAATCCCACAACGGGCATAAGTCGATTTACCAAGGCAAATAGTTAACACAGTGCGCGGAATACGAAAATATTCAACGGTTCGAGCCAGGGCAAAAGAATTAGGTGGAATGATACAGACATCTGATTTTACATCGACAAAACTATTCGCATCAAAGGCTTTGGGATCAACTATCGCCGAATTAATGTTAGTAAAGATCTTGAACTCATCTGCACAGCGTACATC
>JACCSX010000205.1 GCA_013812775.1 Tatlockia sp.
CCTTTGTGCCGGACATTTTTTCTTACCACCCACGTCATCCTGAGCGCAGCGAAGGATCTCAAGTACGGAGCCTCAGTCTTCGTCATTAGGAGATCCCTCGCTGTTGCTCGGGATGACGTGGTTTTTATAAATTTTTGTCCGGCACAAAGTTAAATTACCTCTGGAACTCGGTTGAGCAGTAGTCGAGATCCACTACTGTTTGTACTATTTTTATCCCAATATCATTATGCAAGCAATCCCTAAAGAACAATAATCCCAAATGAAGGTTTGATTGAATAACTTCATGCCTTTCGAGTTGTTTTTGCAAGTTGAGTTTTGTAAGTAATTTAATTAGTTCATTCTTTCTCTCAAGACCTATCTTCGGAGAAAATGGATTGTAACATTGTAGAGAGGCTAAGAAGTTTACCACTTCTGGATATTTATGTTCTGATGCGGCTCGGATTGCACTATCCTTATCCGCGGTGGGGTCTATATTAGGAAGAGTACATAAGTATTGAATAACTTGCAGATGACCAAACTGGGCAGCCAAACAAATTGCAGTATTATTATTAGCAGCGGGATCTACCTTGAGATCCGGATCCGTACACAGGAATTTAACAACTTCCAGTTCACCGTATTGAGCAGCCGCTTGGATTGCATCATTATCATCTGCAGTAGGGTCTACACCAGCTATCTTTGAAAGCGCTTTCACTATAGGTAAGAATCCATTTATAACCGCTGTACTAAATGCACGGTTTAAAATTTCTGAACTGATGTTTTTTACTTTTATCCAGGCAATTTGCTCGGCTTCAGTTTTTATATTATTTAATTTTATGACTAGTTGTACGAAAGGTTCCATTTTTGTATACATATAATCTCTCACAAAATAAAATTAATTTAAAAGAGGCTATGACAGTTTTTAACCTCAGTTGAAACTCTAGATGACCTCCATTTTTTGTTTATCACCTTTGCTTTTTTATAGATTGTTGAGATCACAAAAGCGGCTTTGATTTACCTATCGGCAAAAGGATGGGTAGCATAGTTAAAAATTATCTATTTTACAATAAGATAAGGAATTGGAATAAGACGGATACTAGTGAGTGAGAGCATTGCGAAGTGAATAATTGTGCTAATTGCTTAAATTCATCAACATCTAATCAATTTTTTCATTAAGGATAAAGTTCTAATTTGGTCCTCTCCCAGTATGAGAGAGGGCCATTCAATGATGTAAGGTTTAAAAGGAAGGAATTTCAGTATAATTAACCTCATCCAGAGCCGACTTCACCCCGTTTAAGTTTTCAATCGAACTCGTTTTAAGTCTGAAAAACATGAAACGATCATTGTTCTCAAATTTATTATAAAGGCCATAGCCCACATAACCCACGCCCAACATGAGAATTGCAAGACCAATATTAGCTAAAAACTCAGCAAAAACACCCTGCCATTCACGATGTTCTTGTAAATCCTCTCTTGCTAAGTCCAATGCCTCATTACAGGTTTCTTTGAATTTTACATAAGTTTGTTGCCTTTTATTTGCACTAAAAGCAAGATAAGCATCAAATAAGCTTCTGCAGAGATTATCAGCTGAGAGAGCAGCTTGGCCATAATCAATCTTCGTTTGTGCTTTTTCTTTTAACTGCAGGGCTTTGGTAGTCATAATTCTCAATTGATCTAAAAACGCCTGTTGCGTTGGATTCAGCGAGTTTAAATTGTAAACTCTTGTTCGTAGATCTTCTAAAGAAAGCTTGCCTGATGTTTTGACTGATTGTTTATAACTATTTGATTTTACGCTAAATTCTTCCGATTTAACCGTTTTGCTTTCGATATTCTGCAAATTCGTAGATGGCAGACTAAGATTGTTTTTAACAACTCGATAAGTTTTAAGACAATTCTCTTTTTCAAACGCAGTGATTAACTTGTATTTGGCAAAAAAAGTAAGAATCTGATTTAGCTGAGGCTCCTCAATCTCATTTTGAAATTTTAAATGATAATGAGTTTTTTCCTTGTCTAAATTATCTTGATGATAAAGAGAATGATCACTATGGTTTTCTTTTACATACCTAATTTTTTCATTTAACTCGGCATCATTATTTAAAACATCGTCTAACTCTTTAACACTGTCTTCATCTTCATAGGTAATAAATCCCTGTACAGGATGGAATGCAGATACTATTTTCTTCTCTCGCGATTTCGGATAAATAGTAAGAGTATTGTTAAAGAGACTTATGTTAACTTTCTCACACAAGTAGGTAAAAGCAGCCATTTGATTACCCCAATAGGACATTAATTTTATATACTCATAATAAATACTTAAACTTAAGGTTTTATTAATCAACTGTAGAAAATTTTAATTGAATGGATAAATAGCTGGCTAACAGGGATTAATAGCGAGAATCGTATTATTTAGGATTAAATTTAATCTCATCGACAGATGATTGAACATTATTCATTTCTTCAACCAAATCTTTTTTATTGAAGGGGACCAGATCCCCATCAGAGCCTAAGGAATAAACAGCATGGGTAATTTTAGAAAAAGTCTCATTAAACCAATCATAATCGACGGTTTTTCGAGCATCTGCTATTGCAAAACCGCAGGTTTTTTTGAAGGCTTCTCCGTCTATTCTTTGGTTATTTGCATCGACATAAGCCTTGAATAAATTATTACACATCGTTTTCACTGCATCTGAATCTTTTTGAAAACTGACGTTGGTTTTAGATTTATTTTCTAACTCCAGACCCTTGCCTACCATGGTGTGTAAGCCATTTAAAAATTTACGCTGATCTTCATTGTTTACCCTTATCGCCCCTATTCTTTGTTTTAAATCTTTCATATCAAAATTCCAATTGATATCTGGATTATCAGGTAGTAGGTAATTTTTCTCTGAGATCCTGGGCTTGGTTTCTAATTCTGGCCTGGATTCTGTCGCCAAATTAGGTTGAGCAGATTTTAAAGTGAGATTCTGACTGACCACCATGTAGGTATTAATGATGGATTCTCTTTCTTCTTTGCTAATTAATTCTTTGTCGACAGATATTGCAAGGATCTGTTCAAGCTTGATTTGATCAATAGTCACAGGAAATTTTATATGATAATGGGTTAATTCTTCATTAAAATCATCATGGTTATGATAAAGTTCATGATCTTTATCTTTCCGCGTTACCCCTGTAATTGAGTTCTCAAATTTTTTAATTTCATCAATAGTAGTTGAAACTTCATCATATTCCACATCAAAGACATTAGATTCATAGGTGGCTTTGTGCTTGTTGGGATAGAAAGTAATTGTATTATCATAAAAACTGATATTGACCTTTTGACAGAGTACGGTAAATGCAACCATTTTTTGCCCTTAAAATAAGCAATATAGTTACATTATAGGCAAGCCTAAGAAAATGGCAGATTTCTAAGCCTCACTGCAAGGGCAAATCGCGAGCAGGAACAATAAGGCTATCTAAAGAAGCGCTTTGGAAAAATTCGCTGCGCATTGCCCTTAGAATTTGTTGTAGCATCAAAAATTGTCGACTTAATTGGATATATAAACTGGATTGACTATCATTTAATTCACCAACCGTGAGATAGGCGGCTTGCCCCATATCGACAAAATAATCCAGACTCACATGACGTTTTTCTGCCATACCAGGAAAAAGACCGCAAAAAAGCAAACTCTTATCGCCCACATCACGAAGCAATTCAACTTGTCGTAAACGGGATTTATGCATGGATTCGAGAAAATCGAGAGCAATAACGGATTCAATCAGTTTAGAACTCTGGGAAAAACGCATGAGCAGAAAGACAAGGTAGCTTTCTGTATTTTCATTCAGTATCAAACTAGTTGATGCTTGGGCATCGTTCACGAGTGCATGCCATTGACTTAGCTCGGTGGGATGCAAAATTAATGTTTTCATTGATATCCCCTTTTTGCTTCCTACTCTTAGTGTAGCAAACCTTGTACCAAATTTTTTTAAGGGGTTGAAAAAATGACCACTTTATACTATTTTCCACGTCTAACGGTGGTCTAAGAGGCATCCAATTCCAGAGACGATCACTAGATCCC
>JACCSX010000223.1 GCA_013812775.1 Tatlockia sp.
GATGTAACGCTTGATATGCGCGAAATGCGGTCACGCTTTTCTGAGCCTAGTCGTTATGCACAACCAGAAGTACGTGCTGAACCTAAACCAGAGCCCCGTGTTGAAACTCGTTATGAGCAACGGCCTGAGCCAAGATTTGAGCAAGCCGTAGAGCAAAGAACAGAAGCAAGATCTGAATCGATTATGCCTGCTGCTACTCAAATACAAGAAAAACCATCATTAGACCTTAATAATTTAGATATACCTGCTATCATGCGCCGGCTAGCACAAGAAAAGCAAATGTCATAATATACTTGATTATAGTTAAAAGGCTCCCTTTAAGGGAGCCTCTATTTTACAAATATAGTAAGATCAAAGTTTGTTATTTTTGAGCAAATAAAGACAACGCTTTATGTCGTAATTTTGTAAATAAAGTATCTTGTATATGAAGTGACACTGTAAGCCTATTTATAGTGAGTTGCTTATTAAACGCAAACTGTGTTTTTATAAGAACATCTTTATCAGCTAGTGATGGTTTGTTAAGGGCTAAATCAATAATAATATTTCTATAATGTTCTGCTAGTGCTAGTTGAGCAGTGCTTAGTAAGTTGCTCATTTTTGAAGTGGTGTTTTCAAAAGGAGTATCATTAAACAAGTGGATATCAAATGATAATTGTTCTTTTAGTGCACCTTTAATATGAATTGGTAACGTTTCAAATAGAGCATCAATATCAAGTGTAGTAATATCTACAATTTTTGTGTCTTTAAAGTTAAACCAAGATTTAAATAATTTTGTATCACTAGTGTAAATATAAATAAGTTCTTTAGGATTACTTGTATCTGTATAGACACCAAAGTTATTAATAGAAAAAGTATATTTACCCGGTTTTGCTATTTCTGTTACAGGAGTATAATGACCAGTGCCAGTGGTATATTCTAAAGTTTTAGATTTTTTTATTGGTAGAGGTCCAAAATCTTTTTGGGTGCTAGAATGAGATGGTATATGTACTTCACTGGCCATTGTACTTGTGCTAAATAATGATGTACTAAAGCAGCTAAAGGGAGTAATAAAAGCAAAAAAAAGTAAAAATAGTGCATACATATAAGTTCTTTCATTAGGATACATTAATTAAAATCTATATTTAAGCATATAATAAAGCTTAATTTATGCAATACAATGAGGCTTTATGGTATGTATAGAGAGCATACTAAAGATTAGTTATGTAGGTTGATCAGACAATAAATAGAAGTGCAGCTCAATGGTATATAAAGATTTAAAAGTAACTATTTTTTTTGGAGACAAAGAACATAGTATCGATAGAAAATTATTTGAAAACAGTAAAAAACAATTAGAATTAGACAAACATCGAGCTTTAGCTTTTATAAAAGATAGAGTACAGGTAGATGCTCTTTTCTTTACACAGCAAACGCATAGTGCCCAAGGTCTTACTATTTCTCAAGATAACTATAGTTGTTTTTTAGACAGTCAACCTGAAGGTGACTTTTTAATCACAGATAAAACCGAAGTTGGCCTTGGTGTTTATACTGCTGATTGTTTGCCGATTGTTATTTATGATCCTGAGCATCATGTGGTAGCAATCTGCCATGCTGGGTGGATGGGCTCAGTTAAACACATAGCTATTAAAGCTCTCCAGATGCTTGAAAGTACTTATGGAACTAAAAAAGAGAATGTACGTGTAATTTTTGGGCCCTGTGCTGGTGCTTGTTGTTATGTCGTACAACAAGATTTTAAAGATAAGGTAAAAGAGTTTAGTTTTAGAGACCAAGTAATACTAGAACGAGATGGGCAGTTTTTCTTTGATTTGGCTTTATGTAATAAGCTTCAACTTCTTGAGTATGGCGTAATGCTGGATGCTTTTAATTTAGAATATAACCTGTGTACACTACACAATATGTCTTTTTGTTCTTATCGCAGAGAGGCAAAAAGTGTGTTGCGCCAAGTAACTCTTGTGGCTCTTACAAGAGTAGTCTAAGCTTGCTAATGACGATCTTCTGTTTTTATGCTATACTCACACTTATTTGGTGAGTAGCTCTGATTTAAACTTAAAAAAGACCCGATCTAAAGGATAAAAAATGATTTCAGCTGTATTGGCAAAACTATTTGGGACCAACAATTCCCGGCAGCTTAAACGCTTGCAGCCTATTGTTGACAAAATTAATTCACTTGAAGCTCGTATACAAATTCTCTCAGACGAGCAGCTTGCTTTTAAAACCAACGAGTTTAAAGAACAAATAGAGCGTGGTAGAACTCTAAACGATATTTTGCCAGAAGCTTTTG
>JACCSX010000273.1 GCA_013812775.1 Tatlockia sp.
TTTGTGAACTATATGCGCCTATGATTTTAAATAAGCAAGTGAAGAACATAAAAGGGATAGTTTGGGTATTAAGTATACTTCATTTTGAAACCTCAAGATCTCAAAAAGTAAAAGAAATGTTACAGAATTTACTAAAAATCACCGATCCACAAACTATCGCTAAATCGTTAACCTTGGTAGTGACAAAAGGGAACAAAAAATTAAATAAAGAACATGTTCTCACAGAGATTAAGAATACTATTGAAGGAATGACCAATAGTGAAGAAAAGGAAAAACAATTATTGAATGAAATCTGGTTGCAGCTTAGCAAACCAGAATCAAATCAAATTATTATTTCAAAAATATTCGATACCACCAGCCAATATGTGAATGAAATTCATAAAACAGTGAGTGCACGCACACCAGTCGATAAATCCAGTTTTGATTTTTCAGCCTATTGCCCAACTCAGGAAAATTTCAAAGAAAAATTGGAAAAAGCTATTCAGGATCACCAAACAGTTGTTAATGAGTATGAGGCTATGCAAACGAATCTAACTCAATCCAAACATGTTCTCGATTTAAAAAAACAGGCACTGGTAGTTTTGCAAACTCAAACAGTCCAATTAAATGCAACCAATAATGAAGCTAAAGAGAACCTGGAAAATATACGAGTTGAACTCGAGACTTGCCATAGAAAAATAAGTGAATTAGAAACAAGCACTGAGCAAGTAAAAATTGGTGAGTTAACGCATACAATAGATCCATTAACGCAGACACGCGAAATTGAGGAAGCAACGGGTCAATTTACACTACAAGACAGTGGAACATTTAGACCTGTCAAAAATTATATACAGGTTCATAGTGGGTTCGAAAAAATAGTAATTGATACCAAACACCATGGCTATCGTAGAATAAGAGAAATTGCTGCTTATAACGCTTTTAAAAGTCTCCATGAATTTCAAGGCTATCAAATATCTGAACATGCTTACATGATCGGTCATTTTATAGCAAAGCAATGTACAGCAACAAAATATGGAGATGATCCCACTAGACCCATCTATACAACTACGGAAGTAAACGGACAAGAACCGATTCAGATTCAAGTTCCAATCATGCGTAAAAAAACGATAACAGAACCTGTTCCTTACGGTAACCTTGAACAATATACCTTGTCTTTCCAATCAACCCAGCCTGTAGATTATTTGTTGATGGATGGGAATAGAGGCTGGAATGTCGTTCCTAACACTGAAAATAAACAATCGGGATATCATGCAGTGATATCTTACGAAAAAGGTCAAGGGTTTAGTGTTAATATGCACCTTAGGGTGAGCAAAAAAAATTCAGAAGAAGGTGGAAGAGAACTGGAAGCTTTAAGAGCGAAGAAAAATAGTTTAGATAGAGAAATATTGGGCTTGACTCAACAAGCTAAAGATTTAGATGCACAGATTCAAAATAATACTTTGTTGCTTGATCTATTAAATCGAGAACTAGCTGCTTTTGGCGATGAAAATCAGGAATTAGATTCTAAATTAAAGGCCTTCGGTGTGTTTTTGAATAGTAAAAAACATGATTTTGAATCCCTTAGTCAGTTGCAGGCGATGATTTTCGGAACTAAACAAAATCCTGACAATGCGAATTCTGATAACAAATCATCAAAGGACAACGCACCCTCAGTTCCAGACTTAGGTGATGATCGATCTAAAATTCCCTCACCAATCAGTAAATCTAAAGCTGGATTTTTTGCACAGAATGTTAATTATACAAAATCCTCAGCCCAGGTTTTCCCTTGGTACAGCTGCAATAACATTTTAAAATATCTGGATTCAGCCATTAAGAATGATTTGGGAGGATTTTCTACGGATTGCAAATATCTTCTCAAAAATCAATTTAAGGATTTAGATGGTAAAAATTATTCTGTCGCCGTAGTTGATGCAATTGATACGGATGGGGGAATACCTATTGAATTCTTTTTTGATTCTGCTCAACAACCAGAACCAGATAAAGGGAACATAGATCACCGTCGAGATTTGTTTGATGACATTCATCAGATGATAGCATCACCAGACAATCAAAATATAAAAATTTTATTCCCATACAACCTTAGTAATTTGCATTGGCTGACTGCGGAAATAAAAATTCATAAGGAAGGAGATAATTACAACATTAGCTTATCTGCTCATGATCCTTATGGTGGAGGTGGTTTAAAATTTCAAACCTATAATGACCTTGTTTCTGTTCTGGCGAAAAAGATTAATCAACTTAATACCAATGCTAAGTTAAATTTTTCAAGCATGCCCAGTCCCTATGGACCACGGCAATCACGTGATGATGGCAATTCTTGCGGTGTGATTGTCGTCGAAGATATGCTAAAGAGAATTTGCGGAGAATCATTGAATATTCTTCAACCCTATACAGTAGGCGCACAGGAATTGCGTGAGAGGCATCAAATGGAAAATCACGAATTGCCCTCTCAGTTTTGTATTTAAATACGGCAAATATTTATATAAATAATAGTTTGAATCTATTACCTGAAAATCGCGACCAATTCCTGGGCAGGATTACGCTTCTTTGCCTGACAGCTAATAGAGCGCATGACTGGGAACGATCTAATCTCACTATTGCGGTAATAATGACGAGTAAATTCAGTGTCATGATTGGATATAATCACTGGGATTCCATTTCCGGAAGTTTCTTCGGCCATTTGAGCTAAGTCGATTTGATCTTTTTCTGAAAACTTTTTATTGGTATAAGAAGCGAAATTTGCACTGGTTGATAAGGGTACATAGGGGGGATCGCAATAGATTAGATCCCCCGATTTCGCTTTTGCAAAAATATTCCTAAAGTCAGACTGGATAAATTGGGCGAGATTTGCTTTTTGATAGAAATAATTCATTTCCTTACGAGGGAAGTAGGGTTTGATGTAAAGACCAAAAGGAACATTGTAGATACCGCTTTGATTATAACGACACAAGCCATTATAACCATGCCTGTTTAAATAAAGAAAAAGAGCAGATTTTAGCTTTAAGTCAGTGCATTGATTAAACTGTTCACGAAATTCATAGTATTTTTTTGCACAGTTATTCTCATTGGTAAATAAAAGCGCACAATAATTGATGAAATTTTCACCTTCTCTTTGCAGGTTGGTGAATAATGTTATCAGATCCTTATTTTCATCCCCTAAGAGATAATTTTTAAAGTTGGAGTTAACAAAGATTGCCCCTGAACCTGTAAAAGGTTCTATTAGTCGATTTGCTTCAGGAAATGAATTTAAAATAGTTTCAATGCAGTGGTATTTATTGCCTGCCCATTTTAGAAACGGTCTTGTTTTGTTCATATTAAATCGCTAAATAAATCCATTGAATTATTCCTTAGTAATCTGAAAATAACTAGTGTAAGTACCAGATAATCCAGACAACTGCATCTTCGACATTAAATGGCAGTAAAAAGTAAAAATAAGGCAGTTATTGCTATAAAACCAAGGAATAAATTGCCTCCTGGAACTACCCAAACGTCCTCAGCGCTCTCAATTCGGCGCGCAGAAAAGGCCATTATTGAAGGCAAAAGCAGTAATAATACCACACAGCAAAAGCCTGCATAACTTAGTGCATGCAGATAAATGCCCGGATTAATAAGCACAACAGCTAGTGGCGGTATAAAAGTAAGCGCTAAAATCCATTTACCCTGAACTCCTGTTTTCCTCAAAGTTAATCCATCCGCTAGAAAATCAAATAAGCCAATAGAGACGCCCAGAAAAGCCGTAACCATGCATATGGAAGTAAAAAAGCCAAAAAACCCACTGATCCATTGACTTTCGACAGCCTTAGATAAAGCCTTTGTTAAACCACTGGTAGCATGTTCATTGCTTGCAAGGGCCATCAACCCATCACGCTGCACGACCCCCATAATCACTGCATCCCAAATAATGTAGCAACTGAGGGGAACTAAAGAGCCGAAAAAAATAACTTTGCGAAGTTTAGGGATGTCATCATGAAAATATTCACGCAAACTTGGCACTATTGAGGCAAAACCAAAAGAAGTGATTAAGACCATAAGACTACCGGTTATTGCCTTTGTAGAACCACCGCTAAGAGCTGCTCTATCAATATGAGGGCTTATAAGAAATATTAAAAGTATGTAGACGCCTAGTTTGCCAAACATGAGGCCACGATTAAAATAATCCACTGATCGAATACCGCCATAAACTATCAGGCTAAAAGTGAAGGTAAAAAGAAGTGATGTTACCCAGCTTGGTACATCCAGATTAGCTTCCTGCAACAACCCATTCATAACATCTGAGCCGCCAGAAATATAGGCAGCCAGTAATGTATAAAAAAGTAGAAGATAAGTTATCCATGCGACAATTTGGCCGGGGAGACCTAAAGTGGATTTGGCCATTGAAACCATGCTGCTACCGGCAGGTAAACGCAAGTTGACCTCCAGGACCAGCAAAGCACCAACAGTCATGACCAGCCAGCAAAGTATCAGAAAAAAAAGTGAATTGCTAAATCCAACCTCAGCTGTTGATAGAGGTAAAGCAAGCATTCCACCACCAATTGAAGTGCCAACAATTAATAAAAGACCACCTATGAATTTTGAGTCAAGCACAACAACCTTAATTGCTATAAAATAATACAATATGATAATTAAAATGTCCTTTCATGTCAACGCTTTTAGCTGGACTCGTACCTAGAAGCAAATAATTAAGTAACTTATAAATAGTGCTAGTGACCATTTTATCACTAGAGACTGATAAGAAGAAATTTCCGCTCTCCCATAGACCGCAAAGCTTGGTTAATAGAAAAAACAGGATTATACAAAAAATCCGTGCATAAATCAGCCTATGAATATAGGCTCCCGGATTATAGATGACAACAAAAAGCAGCGGCGCCTGCCAGGCTAAATCGGCGGGTATAACTACTATTTTCAGCCTGCAAATATTTTTGCGACAGCACTTGCTCATCCAATAAAATCGCGGTAACCTTCGAATTCGCAAAGCATAATTTCATCAAATCGATTGCCACAAAATGATTTAATTTGGACACAAAATGGCAGATATTACTCTTTCCGGACACCCTCTCATATGAACCGACTTTCAATTGAAATAATATGTAAATATTTAAACATAAAAACTATTATCTCGAATTCATCAAATTACACCTCGATTGATGATAAGTCAGAACCCTTGGCAGTTCTATGTCTCCAATCAAAGGATACCAAGTCTTGTTCAAGTCTCTCGGTTAAAGGTTATATCGACAAGAATATTTTCACTATATACGGCATCAAGCTAATCTCGTATTTTTATCTTGGATACCCTGAATACTCACAACTCTGGGGCGATTTTTCCCATAGAATCTTCAATCTCGATTTGTTTATCAACTATGGCAAAAATGTACATCGATATATGAGGCACTGACACGCATGAAGCTTTCCATTGTGGCGACAATCTACAAATCCGCACCCTATATTGATGAGTTTTATCAGCGAGCCAGTGCCATTGCAAAGCAGCTTGTGGGTGAAGACTATGAAATCATTCTGGTAAATGATGGCTCACCTGATAATAGTCTTGAGCTTGCCGTAAAACTTACTGAAAGCGACAATCATGTTGTAGTAGTCGATCTTTCATGTAACTTCGGTCATCACAAAGCCATGATGACCGGTTTAGCAAACACCAGAGGCGAGCTGATATTTTTGATTGATAGCGATCTCGAGGAAGAGCCAGAATGGCTAGTTGATTTCGCAAGACAAATGAATGAAGAAGAAAGTGATGTGGTCTATGGTATCCAATCCAGGCGCAAGGGTGGATTCCTTGAGAAAGTATGCGGCATGATTTTTTATCGATTATTTCGTTTGTTGACTGGAATCATGCAACCAAACAACATTGTCACAGCACGACTGATGTCGCGACGGTATGTTGAAGCTTTGCTTTTACATCGAGAGCGCGAATTAAATATTGGAGGCTTGTGGATTGTTACCGGTTTTAAGCAATGTCATCAAGTTGTCAAGAAACATGCTACAAGTCCCACGACCTATTCGCTCTCGCAAAAATTCGGTCATTTTGTGAACGCAGTGACTTCTTTCAGCAATCAACCGCTAGTGTTTACATTTTACTCAGGTTTGTTGATTTCAATTTCCGCACTAGTCTACATCATATATCTCATTATAAGGTATATATTTATTGCAGTACCTCCTGATGGCTACACGTCAATTATTGCTTCGATATGGCTTTTCTCCGGGTTGATAATTTTCTTTATGGGTGTGCAAGGAATTTATATTTCCAAAGTATTTTCAGAAGTTAAACAACGGCCATACACAATAATTCGCCATATATATAAACTTGCTAAGGGAAAGTGATTAAAGGAATAATGAACTATGAAAAAATTTGCTAAAAATACACTTCTGACTTAACTGGTCATCATTGCAATAATGGACAATGCATGGTCATCTTTAAAATTAAAAAGGTGGTAACATTAAATGTATTATTTGTTAGCTCCGAATAAATTAAATGGAAAGTTTTAGGCAGCGATTTTTAAAAAATGGTAGCTAAATAGTTATGAAATGCGTCTGTATTTTGATCAAATATGTCAACGAATCTTTTTCTATAAACAAAAAATAATATAATGAATTTGAGGGTGATATGAAAAATAATTGGCAGAAATTGGGAGTGCTATTTTGTCCATCTGAAACAAATCGTCATCCTAAACTCATGTCTCACGCCGCAAATCCTTTGCCGATACATCTTGAAGATGACATATATCGCGTTTTTTTTAGTGGTCGGGATGCTAATAATCGCTCTTCGGTAGGAGCAGTTGATATTGACATTGTCAATCGCAAGATCATTTTTGAGCACAAATCTCCTTTTTTTGAGAGCGGACCTGTTGGTAGTTTCTATGCCGATGGGGTTAGTATCGGTAACTGTTATGACGTCAACGGTGTGAGATATATGCTATTTATGGGGTGGCAGAACCCTGAAGACGGACATTGGCGGGGCGATATTGGTCGCCTGATTGTGAAACCTGATCTGTCACTCGAACTGGACTCGGATGTGCCTTTAATGGGATCTCATCCTCTTGATCCTAAAAGCCTATCCTATCCTTGGGTACTAAAAAACCCTAGTGGCGACTATAGCATGTGGTATGGATCTACATCGACTTGGGACACAGGAAATGGAGAAATGCTGCACGTCATTAATTACGCATCGTCTGTTGATGGACATCAATGGAATCGTGAAGGCTTGGCTGTTCCTTATGAAATCGGAGTTGCCCAAGCATTTTCTAGACCCACTGTTACGGGGAATCTGGAAACAGGTTATGAAATGTGGTTTTCATATCGCCCCCACGCTGGGCAAACATACCGCATTGGATACGCCTTTACTAAAGATGGTGAAAAACCGGAACTTTCATTAGAAAATGCCGGCATTGATGTTTCGGCTGAAGGATGGGATTCAGACATGATTGAATACCCTTTTGTTTTTGACCATAAAAATCAACGATATATGCTTTATAACGGAAACGGTTATGGAAAAACGGGATTTGGGATTGCCGTCTTACAGGGCGTGCGAATATAATACGGTGGTTGAAAAATAGAAAGAAGTAATCAATCGACCTCAATGTTGATTTGATAGATCTTAATTAAAAAATAAGGGATTATATATTATTGAAGATAAGTCGTTATCGTATTTGGTGTCAAAAGCTAGAGCTGAATAATTTCATTCATTTCATCAATTGCCATTACATTCTACTAAAAACGGTTTACACCAACAGACTTGCAAATAAAACCGTGGCGCAAACTTGCTATTAGTGCCCGCAATGGTTTAGGTGAAGCGTATGCGCAATTTCTACGACCCACTTGTGTTCAGGAGCAACAATATATTGAGCTATCCACATTTGGTTCGTCTATTTTCAAAAATGATTAAATTACGTAACTACTTCTGAAGTTACCTGATGATTTTGGTTCTTTTCCGAACGAGATTTAATTGAATGAATGTCTTATTCCCCAATATCCAAGTAGATGAGATTTATGATGGTCATTAAAGATACGTACTTTGCTTTGATGCTGAAAGGTTCCGGATTTCCATTCTTACAAGTCACGATCCCTTTTTTTAAAAGAGAAGATGATTTTTGTAACAGGCGGTGGGTGTATTGTACCTAAAGATACTGAACAAAATTTTTTTTTGAAACTGGGAATGGTTTTGTGGATGCAGTATATTCGATGGCGGTCACATAACCTCCGGTGTAGGTGATGTCGATGGTATAAAGTGGTTGATTTTCCGTCTCAGTCAGTAAAATTGGCAGCATGCGTTATTTTTTTGTTCAAAAATAATATAGCATTTGGTTATGCACTCAGAACTATCGGTGATGAATGTGATGGAGACTGAATGAATATCATGATATTTCTTTGGAAGTATGGAGTCCGAAATGATTGAGTATCCTTTCTTGTTTGAACCTAAGGGCCCTAATTATATACTTTTTAACGGAAATGATTCGGGGCAAACGGGATTTGAAATTGCGGTGGAGGAAGCTTTGTGAATTATCGTATGTTTGATTACGTCTACATTGCAGCTACCATCGTATTTACTGTTTATGGGCAACTTATTCTTAAGTGGCGTGTAGGCTTTTACGGAGAAATGCCGGTTAACTTAATAGAGAAATTGAAATTTGTTCTAGTTATACTGCTTGACCCTTGGGTGATATCTGGCTTGGCAGCTGCATTTTTGGCTTCTTTTGCCTGGATTGCAGCAATGAGTAAATTTGAGCTCTCTCATGCATACCCTTTCATGAGTTTAAATTTTGTATTTGTATTTTTACTGAGTGGATTGCTGCTAAATGAACCCATATCGCTCCAAAGAGCATTAGGGTTGGCATTGATTTTAATAGGAACAGGGGTAGCAGCTCGTGTTTAAACGTATTTAATAAGCGTATGAACGCTGTTCAATATGAGGAAAAAAAATTGAACCTATATAAAATTTGGAAAGAAACTCATGGGGCAACATTCTTTTGGGCGCTCTTTATTTCAATACTTTATACTACTTTGGTGGTAAATTTTGTACTAAACGGGCAAAGTGATTTCGTGGAACATGCAAACATTGCCGAAAAGATAACAAATGGTGGAATAATCCCACCTCATTTTTTATTTCATATACTTCTTTTTAGTATACATAAGCTATTCAACTTATCTTTTCATTTTGCTACCTATACGATTATTTTTATATCGGTGTTTTTGACTTATATAATTGCTTACAAAATTATTGAAAATGACATTAATGTTTTAAACAAATATCTGCTTGGTTTTGCTGTGTTTTTTTTGTTGATCTCTCATCCTATTGTTCTACTCTTTCCATTTGATCAACATTTATATTTTGGATATTTCGCCTCAAATGTCTACCACAATCCAACTATTGTTCTATTAAAGCCAATAGCACTAGTTCATTTTGTTTTGCTTTGCAAAATTTTTAATGGTGGATTAGTTCAATGGTCATTAGCTCGTAAGATTATAGTAATGGCTATTTTAACTGCTTTATCTATAGTAACAAAACCAAGCTATATTATTTCCCTATTGCCAGCAATGGGTGTGGTATGGGCCCTAAAATATTTTTTACTCCCTCCAAAAAACACAACAGAGTTCTGGGTTTTAGGTTTAGGGGTGTTGTTACCAAGCTTTGTGATATTGTTGTCGCAATTTGTGTATTTTTATGGTGCTGATAGTAATAATTCGATTGAAATTGGATTGTTTAGTGTGTTTAAAATTAACTCACAACTTTGGACCTTAGTTCCTAAACTAATAGCTTCGATAGCTTTCCCAATTTCATTGTTTTTTATAATGGGAAAGCGGTTGATTCGACAATTAGATTTTCAACTTAGTAGCTTAATGTTTATTATGGCTCTTATATACAGTTATTGCTTGGTAGATTGGGTCAATGGACTGCCAGAGGGAAACTTTTGGTGGACGGCACAAATCACGCATTTCCTTCTTTTATTTGTAAGCATCCGGGCCTACTTGGATGAACTGTATCGTCGTCATCCAATAAGGCATCCTCGACGAGTTATCTATATTCCCGCTTATATGGGTGGGCTCCAACTAATTTCTGGTATAGTCTGGTTTGCTGCCAATATAGAAGGTCGCTATTTATGAGAGTCTTTGATCATTCTTACTTTCATAGATTGATTTCGTTATTTACGCTCAGAAGGTATAATGCGTATGCGAGTGTCATCATCGTTTCAGCCAGCCCTACAATTGTAACATTGTTATTAATTATTTTTTTAGGGTTTAGTCCGAGTGAATTTCATCCTTATTACTCAGATGAGCTCCATTATTGGAATGAAGGAAATACCTTTTCCAACGTTGGATTCACTGGTGGATACAGTATAATTAATGAAGTGCCCGCAAGAATTTATAAATCCACTTTTGGGCCCCATGGTCCTGGGTTTCCAGTGGCAATGTACTTATTTTCTTCCGTTATGGGGTGGTCATTGTTATCACCTCTTATATTTAATATTTTGTGGCTCACAATTTCGATATTCCTTTTTCTTAATTACTGTGCAGGGACCTCACTACAAAAAACGGTAGCAACGTTTTTTCTAATGACATCATTTCCTATCGTTCTTTTTATCCCCACTGGAATGCAAGAAGTATTTCATCAAGGGATTGCTATTATGTTAGCTGCCTATATAGCATATTTAATGCGCTATAAAGAGGGTTTTTCACGCTCTCTATCAACATTGCAGAGTGGAATACTGTTCGCTGTTATTTGCTTAGCTTCATTTGTACGCCCATCATGGGCATTATTGTATGCGCTATGTATGGTTCCTGTACTTGAGAATTCCCGCAATCGATTAGTAAAAATTTGCTTATCCCTCTCAGCAATCTTAGTTGCATATGTATTCTTCTTTCTGCTTTTTTCACCAACTCAGAATCAAACCCAACTAGCTACTCTTCAGTCGATCATTTCAGGAGACCCAAGTCAAATACAACATTTCCTAGAAATCATTGTAAAAAATACATTGCATCTTTTTGATTGAAGCCAGGGGGAGGCCTTCCCTGCAACTCTTTTGCGATATGAAATATTACTAGTTATATTCGTATGCTTGTTTAAACTTTTTTGGAATAAGCAATCTTTGCCCGAAAATGAGAAAAAAAAGTTATTATTGGCATCGTTGATCTTGCTTGTTTCCATTTTCTCAGTCGTATCTCTTTACGAAATAGGCGATTGGCGCGACTACAGAACATTGGCACCAAATTTTATTTTAGCATGCTTAATTTTGACATCAGTTAACAAATGCTTAAGGTTAATGATGTTGTTACTCTTCATCCAAATCATTTCATTTGCAAAGTGTACTGAGACTTTTGAGCTGTATAGAAAAAATAATTTTGTTGCGCTGCATGAAGCAAAGAATTATAGAGCTCGTTTACATAATGTAGTTACCTATACCCCAGGTCAATCTGCTTGGTGTAACACTTTATTAATTTTTACCCCGGAACAGGAGAACAGTATTTCTATTGCATTAGCTCTGGATCCTGGAATTGGCCTCAGTATGGTACACAAGCTTGATACGCTTGCTAAGCCAATAAAATCACAGTATGTGCTTCTAGATGCGCCAGGAAAAAATCAGTTTAGTAGACTTGGATTATTTGATTCTTTCAAACCAGTCGTATCCCTTAATGAAATTGGCATGGTATATAAAAATACTAATTCAGGGTGTGACAGCTAGGAGTTCCGCTAATGGTCATGTGTTACGTTGCCTAATATTTTCCTTACTAATACTTCTCAGTTAGTATTGATGAATTAAGAACATGGGCATGGAACATTTTAATGAAGAACTCAGGAATCAACAGTTCTGTCGGCGGCTGAAGCAAACCTTAAATAGATGTGGCGTGCGAAATGATTCATTAGGTCTATAAACTAGTGACAAACAGAAACTCTCAATTGAGGTGCCTACAATAAGAAGAATGCCACCAATAATCTGGATTTCATTTTAAACCTAACATTATTAAAAAAATGAGCGCGATAAAATATACCTATAATGGTAGAAATTGTAACAAGCCTGATTAACCTATTTCATAGGAGCCAAATAGGGCGTTTCAAGCTGAACTGGACAACTCTTGAATATTTGAATTTCAAGGCGACGGTTATAAGCAGAGCCATGGATTAAGCGGTTATCGCCAACGGGATGTTTATCACCATATCCTTCAGCAACCTAAAGCTTAGCTGGAATATCTTTAGCCCAAAGAAACGCAACCATTCGTTCAGCGCGCGCTTGAGTCATCATCCTTTTGCTGTAGCGTGATCCGACACTATCACTAAAACCTGCAACGTAGATACGACAGCATTTTTGGAACATTTTAATTAATTTAATAAGATTGGATAAACCAGGAAAACAAAGTTCATTAAACCGAGCGCTTTCAAACATAAAGTACCTATCCGTGGGAACAACGAAGGTTACAGTGTCACCATATTCTATATATTGAATATCAAGTTTTTTTAATTCTCTGATTAGTACGGCCTTGCTGTCCTTATAAAGCCCTACTGAGGCACCAACAACGCCTCCAAGAGCGGCGCCAGCAAGAATAGGAGCGCCACCTGCCGCAATTGTCGCGGCTGTTCCTACTGCAATGCCGGGGACTGAGGTTCCATAAGCACGATGATAGGGTTTAAAATTATTATAAGGTGCACGGAAACAGCCACTTAAAGTTATCGACACCAAGCTAATAACTGCCAAGTGCACAAGGAAACTCTTGTGAACCATCCCCACTCCTTTCACTTATTAATTTTCCATTATTAAGCATCCATGCTTATTACGCAATCAATCTTGGAAGATCATAGATATTGAAAAATATTTGACCAAATTCTATTCAATCATCTAGGGATTAGCTATAGTACTTTTATAAGATCAAAATTTAAGGGATGTGATTTTTTGAAGACAACCGTAAAGAAAATTCCTTTTGCTTTGTCCCTAGGTGCCTTGGGTGTGGTTTTTGGTGATATTGGTACTAGTCCTCTTTATGCTTTGCGGGATACTTTAGGGAATTTTCCAATCGATCGAATTGATATTTTAGGCGTATTATCATTGATTTTTTGGTCATTGATTGTTGTTATTTCTATAAAATATTTGGTGATAATTTTTAGAGCAGATAATGACGGCGAAGGGGGTGGCCTGGCTTTATTGGCGTTATTAAAACAAAAAGCAACAAAACATGAGCGCATATTTTACATGCTGGGAATTTTTTCTGCCGGCCTTTTGCTTGGTGACGCCATGCTTACCCCCGCTATTTCAGTGACATCTGCCATTGAAGGTCTAAAACTAATATCACCAGAATTTGACGATGTGATTGTCCCTTTGTCCTGTGTCATTTTATTTCTCTTATTTTGTATGCAATCCCACGGTACTGGGAAAATTGGCGCAACCTTTGGTCCTCTGCTTTTTATCTGGTTTATTGTTATTGGCTCTTTAGGTCTCGTAGAAATTATTAAATATCCTATAGTCCTCCCTGCCTTAAATCCTTATTATGGGTTTGAATATTTATATAGCCATGGGTATAAAGGTTATTTATTATTAGGTGGTGTTTTTTTGGTAGTGACTGGCGGTGAAGCACTTTATGCTGATATTGGCCATTTTGGTAAAAACCCAATTCGTTATAGTTGGTTTTTTGTTGCCTTACCCTGTCTTGTTCTAAATTATTTTGGGCAAGGCGCTCATTTAATCAGTCATCCAGCATCAATAGTAAATCCATTTTATATGATTGCCCCTGACTGGTTCTTCATCCCATTACTAATAATTTCAACGATTGCAACTATTATTGCCTCCCAAGCAGTGATCACCGCGACCTTTTCATTAACTAAACAAGCTATACTGCTTGGGCTTTGTCCACGTATTCCTATTGTGCAAACATCAAAAAAATACATAGGGCAAATTTATATACCCCAAATGAACTTACTATTACTAATTGGTACCCTGTTACTTGTTATAACCTTTAAAACCTCATCTAATATGACCCATGCTTATGGTATTGCCGTGAATTTGGTGATGTTGCTTGTTACCACCATGGTTGCCTATGCGGCCCGTCAGGTTTGGGGTTGGTCTATGGTGCGAGTCGCGGCTGTGTTCATTCCCTTTTTATTGATAGACTTTGCCTTTTTAGGCGCGAATGCCCACAAATTTATAACGGGCGGGTGGGTTCCTGTTTGTTTTGCACTAATAGTTAGTTTCATTATGTATACCTGGAGTCAAGGTTTAAAATATTTGAAAAAAGATATTTATATGCAGAAAGATGAAGTCTCAACGATTATCAAGGAATTAAATTCAAATAAATTGAAACACCTATCTGGTATCACCACCATTTTTATAACAGATACCTATGATACTAGTGGTGGGTCTTTCCTCAGATTTGTAAAACTAAGCCACGCAGTTCCTGAAAAAATTCTGATTATAAGTTATGTCGTTGGGAATAGGCCTCATGGTGATCCAGGCAAGCGTATTCTAGTTAATCAAATCGATGATCGTGTGTGTGAAATGACCCTGCGTTATGGGTTTATGGATAATATTTCTGTTCCGAAAGCTCTGGCTAAGGCTGTTGAAAAGGGACTACTGCCTTTCCCGATTCGAGTTGATAAAACGACCTACATGGTTGAAGTACCAAATGTCATTGCCTCTAAGAAAAAGAAAACTCTTCTTTTTCATGGCCAAGAAAAATTATTCGCTTTTATGATGCGCAATTATTCTGCCAATTTAAATATTGAGTTTTATAAGTTGCCTTACAATAGAACAATTGCTATCGGTACATATTGTATAATCTAACCCTCATGAACATAGCTCATTTAAAGGCTGTTTTGGAACGACTACTTCGATATTGATTCCTTTGATGGTTGGGCTTTTTAGGGTTTCTTTCAAGTAGCCTATTAGGGGAACTTCAACGGCTTTACCGTATTGTGAAGAAGCTTGTCTAAAAAACAGTTCCCCCTTTTTCCAAAACGCAAAACCAAGATGAGAGACATTAAGATTGGTGCCAATTAGCTCGCGTAAATCCCAGTTAGGGCGTACAATTTCTATAATTGAACCATCAGGAATTTGCTTAAATAAAAACTGATTTGGATTGGCTTTTGAATCGAATAAAGCAGTTAATGGTATATAGGGAATTTCTGCCCATTGTTTTTCCAATTTAGTCCCCGCTTGTTTTAATGCTGCTAGTCGTAGCGCCTTTTCATTTTCATTTACTGAATTCAGACGAATATTCTGGTCTGAAAAATGCTGATACCAGGAAGGCTTATTAATTAAGGCCCTGGCTATTTGAGCCAAAGGGTGATTATTCTGGTCTTTAATGGTTGGGGTGATGTCTTTAATGAAATTTTGGCGCTGGTTATTGGGATTCCAATCCAGCGATATGAAATGATTACGTGTTATAAAGTCGACTTTGCCTCCTTTATAACGAATCTTTTTCATGCAGCGCTTAAAGCTTTGCTCATTTTTTGCCAGAGTCAAAGCCAGTACTGTAGTTACATAGGTATCACAATCGAAAGCATCTGTACGATAGCTAGGTGTCTGGTCAAAGCGTGCATCCGGACCTTCCCCCAAAGCGCCTAGTAAATAGGGCTTTCCTAAAAATTTGGCGCTTATATAATCAAGTCTGCTTGCCATATTAGTTGGTTGAATTTTGTCAAGAGCTTGATACAGCTTATGGATATCTTGATTGGTCGTCTGCTCAGTCCAGGAGGCTGCAGCTTGCAATGGAGATAATAAAAGTAGTAGAAAAGAGGTAAAAGCAATCCACATAATTGATTTGCTACGATAAACTAGGCTCATAACATTTCCTGTTGTCCCTATTAAGGATATACATATTAATTTATTAAGTTGCCGAGGTACAGAATGCTTAACGCAATTTGGCTAGGAATGATTTTTATTTCCGTGGTTGTTGGTTTGATTCAAGGACGTCTTGATCAAGTAGTGCAGGCAGTAACAGTATCAGCCAAGTTTGGATTTGAGATTGCTCTGGGTTTGGCGGGTATTCTGGCCTTGTGGCTTGGGATCATGGGTATTGCTTCAGAATCGGGTCTTATTAATCGTCTTGCACGCGCATTGCGTCCGATAATGCGCTGGCTTTTTCCCGATGTTCCTATTGATCATCCGGCAATGGGCGCTATGGTTCTCAATATTGCTGCTAATATGTTGGGATTAGCCAATGCCGCAACTCCTTTTGGGTTGCAGGCAATGAAAGAACTACAGCGTCTCAATAATCACACTGAAGAAGCTACAAACGCAATGTGTACTTTTCTGGCTATCAATACCTCAAGCGTTCAATTGATTCCAGCAACTGCAATTGCTTTTTTGGCGGCGAATGGAAGTTTACATCCAAGCTCGGTGATTTTCAGTTCTTTGGTTGCGACCTCAATTTCAACGATAGTCGCTATTATAGCAGTTAAACAATTAGCTAGATTACCCGCTTACCGTCTTAAGGGGGCTGTGGTCCATGAGTAATTTTGCCAATCAGTTTTCAAATCTGGTCTTCCTTGCCTTCATCGTTGGTATTCCATTCTATGGCGTTCTAAAGAAAATTAATGTATTTGATGCTTTTGTGACGGGCGCCAAGCAAGGATTTGAGACATCTATTACAATTATTCCTTATTTAATCGCTATGTTAGTTGCTATCGGAATGCTACGTGCTTCAGGCTTTTTTGAGCTTATGCAGACAGTCTTGGCCCCACTTTTGTCAACCTTGGGTATGCCTGCCGAATTGCTGCCTCTGGCGTTGATAAGACCGTTTTCCGCTAGCGCCTCGACAGGTGTTATGGCGGAATTAATCCATCAATATGGGGGGGATTCGTTGATTGGCAAGACGGCGGCCACTATGATGGGAAGTACAGAGACAACTTTCTATGTGATTGCAGTTTACTTTGGTGCAGTTGGTATTAAACGTACCCGTCATGCTATACCTGCTGGTTTGCTAGCAGATTTCGCCGGTGTTGTAGCGTCTGTAATAATTTGTCGCTATCTGTTTGCATAAGGCTTGTTCTAACCTATTTTTGTGTTTTTGTTGGCCTTAGCAAATCGCCCTGATTCGTAGGATTTGATGAGACTCAATAAATTAGTAGTATTGGATTTGAAACTGGCTAATTCTCGCATTGGCACAGCCTCGCCTCTGGGTAAATTAACGGTGGTAGGATTTTTAGGCTGATGTTTAATATGAAATTCATAATGACAGTGGGGGCCTGTAGCTAACCCCGTTTGACCAACATAACCGATAACTTGTCCTCGTTTTACAAAAGCACCTTTATAGATGCCTTTCTGAAATTTCAACATATGCCCATAAATAGTGCTGTAGATGCCATTATGCTTAATTTTGATCATGTTGCCATAACCACTCTGCCGTCCAATTATCTCAATACGGCCATCCCCTGTAGCCAGAATTGGCGTGCCAATTGGTGCAGCTAAATCAATGCCATGATGCGGTCTTCTATAGCGAAGAATTGGATGATTGCGGCCCTGGCTGAAAGTGGAGCTGATATGGCTGAAACGAAGAGGATAGCGATTAAATGCATTCTTTAAACTTGATCCTGTAGGGCTATAATAATCAGAATGCCCAGTTCGGCTGGTATGTAAAACCGCTTGAAAGGTTTTCCCCCGATTTTTGTAATTCACCGCGACGATCTCTCCAGTTCCTATTATTTTATCATTGGCATAGGTGGATTTAAATATGATAGTAAATTGATCATTAGCACGCACATCTTTAACAAAATTAATATCCCAGGCAAATATTTCCGTCATTTGCTGAATTAATTTGTAAGGAATGTTATGACGTTTTGCGGTGCTATATAAAGAACCACGTACGATTGCGGTTACGTAATGGTTAGAAGTGGTTATTTTATAAGGGTTGATTTTAGTTTTGTAATGCGAGCCTTCACGGTAAAGAACCAGGGATTGCGTGCTTGTATAAGGAATGGACATTTTTTCGAGAGTATGATTTTTCATCTGATATTGCAATTGTTCATTTTGCCGCATATGGGTTAAAGACCGGATGCGAGGATTTTCGCGCGAAATAGTCTGCAATAGTTGCCGGCTTAAGCCTATACGACTAAACACGGCAGCAATTGAATCTTTTCTCCGTGTCAGAATTGTTTTTTGCTCATTCCCTCGATCGACTGATGCAGTTGTTTTTAGAGGCAAATGCTCTTTTAAAGTTGCAGGGGACGAAGCTTTAGTAACGTCCGGTTGCGAATTAGTTGCAGCGGCTTTTGTCTGAGTACTTAAAGCTTGAGAAGAGTGTGCTGGCAACCGCTGATTGACTGCTGTATCGGGACGTTGCCTGGTCTCATCGGTAACTGCCACCGCAGTTAATTGAGTATTTTTGGGTTCCGTAATCGACAGATTTTGAATGCTATCATAATTGGCTTTTTGTTTGTGCGGAAACAACTTCACCAAAATGAAAGGTAAGGCAATGGCAATCGCCAAAGCAATCAAAGCCATTAATTTAGATGGCTTAGCTGAATTTTTTATTGAGACATTGGGTCGTTGATCCATGTTTCGCCTTTACTACTGCCACCTGAGATGAATGTTGCATATCTGGGATGGTCATCAATTCTACTCTCTTAACTAGTACTTATTATTACAGTCATCTTTAGGTTCTGACTACTAAAATTATGTATTTGATAGTCTTTACCCCAAAAGTTCATTAACTTCCCTATGAAAATTTCTACAAGTTATTTAGAGAGACAGTTTCATAAAAGAAAACTAATCTATCCTTTAAAATCGCCTATCCTCTAGCGAGAATAGAGTAACCGGGCTAAGATACTCGTAGTAAGATGTTAGGTCAATCATTAAAAGTAAGGTTTTGCTGTCATGATAATTGAAGAATCAATCTGCGATGAACTGCAACGAGGTTGCGAAGAAGTACTCCCTGAAGAAGGATTAGAAAAAAAACTGCTCAAAGACAAACCATTAATTATTAAAGCCGGTTTTGATCCAACTGCAGCCGATCTCCATTTAGGTCATACCGTACTATTGAATAAGCTTCGGCAATTCCAGCAATTTGGTCATAAGGTGATTTTTTTAATCGGTGATTTCACGGCCATGATAGGCGATCCAACCGGCAAAAATGCGACTCGAATGCCACTGAGCCAGGAGCAAATAGCTGAAAATGCAAAAACCTATCAACAGCAGGTTTTTAAAATTCTTGATCCAGAAAAAACAATAGTCTCATTTAACTCAGAATGGCTGGGCCGCATGGATGCTGCTGATTTAATTCGATTAGCTGCAACCCACACGGTAGCAAGAATGCTGGAAAGGGATGATTTTAATAAACGTTATAGTTCAGGGCAGCCCATAGCTATCCACGAATTTCTCTACCCACTAGTTCAAGGTTATGACTCTGTTGTATTAAAAGCAGATGTTGAATTAGGAGGTACTGATCAGAAATTTAATCTGTTAATGGGTCGAGAGCTACAAAAGCATTACGGCCATGAACCGCAGGTAGTAATGATGACTCCATTGATTGAAGGATTGGATGGCGTAAAGAAAATGTCAAAATCGCTTAATAACTATATTGGAATCGATGAAACTCCTGATTCGATGTTCGGCAAGTTAATGTCAATTTCAGATGAACTGATGTGGCGATATATCGATTTATTAAGTTTTAAATCAGGTAGTGAAATTAACTCAATCAAAAAAGCTGTTGCCGAAGGTTTGAATCCCAGGGATGTAAAGATTAATTTTGCAAAAGAAATAATTACCCGCTTTCATAATAAGGATCAGGCAGAAGTAGCAAATCAGGCATTTATTGAACGTTTTCAAAAGGGTACGATTCCAGATGACCTAGTTGAGCAGGCAATTAATTGCTCTGAACCAGTACAATTGGTTCAGCTTCTTAGGCAAATTGATTTGACAAAAAGCACATCAGAGTCTATTAGGTTAATAAAGCAGGGAGCAGTTAAGATTGATGGTGAACATGTTAGTAGTACCTCTGTAGTACTTCAAGCAGGATCTACCTATATCATCCAAGTTGGAAAGCGCCGGATTGCCAAAGTGCGTTTAGATAAAGCACGTTGAAAATAATTATTGAATATTTAAGAAAGTGTTTGACAAGGAGCGATGGATGAGTAGAATACGCAGCACGCCTACGGGGCGGGTTCATTAAGAATAGAGAAGACAAACTGTGTGGGCGCTTTAAAGAATTTGAGTGCTTA
>JACCSX010000319.1 GCA_013812775.1 Tatlockia sp.
TTGGGAGCAAACACTTACACAAATCGGCACCCCTCAAAATAATTGGGTTAATGTTGGAAATCGTGGTAATGATATTTTTACTTTTATTAGGTTTTGCAAAAATAGCTCTTGGAATTATGTAATAAGAGCAAAACACAATCGCAAAATTATTACCCAGAACAACCAACAAGAAAAGTTATTTGTTTGGATTAAAAGCTTACCACAGAAAGCAGTTAAAACTATTACACTTAATCAACAAGAAATAGAGTTATCTATAAGTTGGGAAAAAATAAAAATAAGCACACCCAAAAACGGCTTTAAAAAAAGTAATTATGAAGAAATTGAAGTTTGGTGTATTCGCTGTTGGCAAGAAAATAATAATCTAGAATGGGTACTCTTAACCAATATACCAATACTATCGACAGATGAAGCTTTAGAAAAAATAGAATGGTATAAATCAAGATGGCTTATTGAAGAATATCATAAATGTCTAAAAACAGGATGCAATATTGAAAAACGGCAGCTAACAACAGCTCACGGATTACTGTCTTTATTGGCATTACTCTCAATAATTGCTACAAAATTAATAGAATTAAAGTTTTTAGTACGTAATAGCCCAGAAGATAAAGCCAGAAATGCTATTCCACAACTAATCTTACGAATGATTTGTGCTCGATTTAGGTTATCAGAAGAAAGTGTAACATTGCGTCAAGTTTGGCATAAAATTGCAAATCTTGGTGGATTTATAGGAAGAAAGTCTGATGGAGATCCAGGTTGGCAAACACTTTGGAAAGGTTGGCTTCGCGTGCTTGATATGGTAGCTGGAGCAGAGTCTTTAAGTATACCAAAATGTGGGTAATGATAAGGCTTAAAAAGCCGTGTGGTTTTCTGGCAATTTTAATAAATATAGTGATTTTGGTGGAGAAAACCCTCTCACACGATGTGTAGATAAACCTCAGCTAAATGATCTGTTAGAAGAGCTTCTTAAAAAGGGTGCTAATCCTAATAGTAAGCATGGTAAGATAGAGAATGCAAATCATTTTTTTATGATTAGAGTAAATTATTCTATCTATAAAAAACTATTCTCAAGCTGTTTCTTATCTGTTGTTATTGATTAACGAAGTGAGTATATGGTCTTGCCATGTACCATTTAAGCATAAATAGTCTCGTGCATAGCCTTCCACAGTAAAGCCTAAACGACGCAATAGTCTGCCACTTCTTTCGTTGGTTGGTACATAGTTTGCCATAGTACGATGAAGCTTAACTTCGTTAAAGATATACGTCAGGCAGGCTCAATCGTTGTGTTTGCATATACCTCCATTACCTATTTTTGCAGTAACTTTTGTCTGTTTTGCTCAATGGAATAAAAAACAGAATAGGAACTATCAATTTGGCTTAGCTCTTGTTCCATATTCTCTTTTAGTGTAGTCCAAAGAGTATTATTTGTTAAGCTCGTATCTTTTTCTAACCGCTCTTTTACCCCTTGTAAATGATCATTAATAAGGTGGCGCATAGTGGTAGCGGTAGTAAGTGGACTAGAACCGGTGTTTGCAAATAAGCCTTCTATATAATCTTTGCGTTCTATTGTAGTGCCATTAATCCACTCGTGAGCTAACAAATGAAATGGAGCTGTTTCTTTAACTACGTGTCTGTAGGTCGCTTCAGCGTCATCATATACTTCTTGATTTGTACGATGATTCCACTTATATAACTTATAGCGTTCCCATTCAGAAGCAGCTATACATCCTAAACCAAGAAGTAACTCCAAACATCCAAAAAGTGACAGCATATAACTGCGCTTGTTTGCCGTATACACTATATGCCCAAAGTTATTTCGCTGTTTAGTATCACCTGTGTAAAGTCCTATGTAGGTACACAGAAGTCCTCCAAATGCTAGTGAAGTACACACAGCTATATCATTACCATCTGTTGTCTTCAAAATAATACTTATATCAGGTCCAGGGTTTAATTTAAATTGAGTTCCTGTTAAAGGCATTACGCCTACAGTTAAAGAAAGGGTTAAGCAGATTATTTGTTTTATCATAGAAAGCCTAAGTATTTTACTCTTTTAATGTATATTCACTTTTAATAATTATTTTTAAAATAAGCTATATTGTTAATAAGTACAACAGGCTTAGTGTGCCATTTGATAACACAAAATACAATTTTTATTATTAATAGTAATTTCTAAACAGAGCAAAGGTATTTATGAAATATGTTATTTTTATACTCTTAACAGGCAGTATATTCTATACCCAGAGTATGGATTCATTTTTACGCTTTTTTAATTATACTTCAACAGCTACTCATAAACTTTTTAAAGCAGCAAGTACTAATGACGTAACTGGAATGGTCACTGCTTTAGCTAACGGAGCAAAAATTAATGCACATGATGCTGATGGTGATACACCACTGCATATTGCAACAAATAATGGCCACCTAGATGCTGTAAGACTTCTTATAACTAGAGGTGCTCTTATTAATGCACAAAATAAATTGGGTGAAACACCTCTTCATATAGCTGTAGAGTTTAACTATGTAGAAATTGTGAAACTACTTTTACAGCATAATGCCTATCCTTGCATTAGGGATAAGCAAAATATAACAGTTAATCAACTTTATCGAAGGTTTCTTCATAATATTAGAGCGCGCTTAGATGAGGGTGTAGACAGGTCTGAAATTGAATCCATTAGGGCATCAGTCAAAATAGCTGAGTATATATCAATTACTATACAAGATAAAATGCATAAAAAAGCTGCTGCTTTAATAAAAATATTGTCAGGCCATCCGCAATTAAATAAAGATATTACAAGTGTTATAGCAGGTTGTTATATGGAGTTACTGTAAGTTATAAAAAGTTCTCACTAGTGCTTAAAGATGAGCATGACAGTGTTTGTGGTATTTTAACTGCTTATACTGCTTTTGCTGAAGTGTATATTGAAGACTTATGGGTTAAGAAAACATGTCGTGGTAAAGGCTATGGCAAGAACTTGAAACCTGTTTTAAAGGCAAAGGCTTTAATAATATTAACTTAGTGACAAGTGCATTTCAGGCACCAGAATTTTATAAAAAATGTGGTTTCACGCTTAAATTCATAAGAGAAAATAGTAAGAACTCTCAGTTCACTAAATATTTTTTTATACTGTTTCTTCTCTGTTGCTATTGATTAACGAAGAAAGTATATGGTCTTGCCAGGTGCCATTTAAGCATAAATAGTCTCGTGTTGTTTCTAAGCTAGGTCCAGCAGTTAAAGAGATCAACGAAAAGACAGAGCTTAAAATTGAATTTAGTTTTACAAAAGAAGAGCAACTATGCCACTTTAAGCAGTATGTTATTAAACAAAAAGAAGAGAAACCTGCAGTAGATACAATAACACCTGCTCGTAAGATACCTACTTGGCAAACGCAGCTAACCCAATATGGCCTTACTGACATTGATATCATAAGCATAGAGCAGAAGTATAAACCAAAAGAGATAGAGCATAAGCTAGAACTCCTTGAGAAATATAAGCAAGATGTTAAAAACATGACAGCCTGGTTGCTTAAAGCATTTGATGAAAATTGGACATCAGCAAGTTATGCTGCTCAATTAAAAGCTGAAGAGAGGCGCAAAGAGCTGCTACGCAAGCAGGAAGAACAACGTAGAAGGGGAAGGCTGCTCACAGATTTAGCTTTGCAGCATGGCGCGTTTAAGTTTGCTAAAGCACATAGTATTTATGCAGGGCTTCCAGAAAAGTTTAAAATTATGCTTGATAATCAGTTTAAACCCTGGTTGGAAGAAAAATACAAAAAAGCAGGTCAGTTTAAACTAAAAGAAGAGTTTTATCGTAATATATTTTTAGCTCAAGAACTACTTGATACTCAAGATCTTAATTTTATCCAGTGGACAGCAATTCAAGGGCATATACTTGAACCTCATGGTAAACAGTATCGTTTTAAAGAGTAGTACTACTCTATTTGCTAGCATATTTACAAAAAGAGAGCTTAACTCATGATTAACTTTCATAAACTAATTATTTTTATACCCTTCTTTTAACTGTTTCCAATAGTCTTAGCTCTCTTGTCTCCTTACAAGATCTGGCAGCTGCTAAAACTATAGAAGGGTTGCTTTCTCAAACATCTCAACAAAAGTTTTCTGCTGTTATTTCTAGCATGCCTCAACAAATACAACAAAAGCTTAAAGGCAAAATGCTAGAAAAATATAAAGATACTTTAAGTAAAGCTACGTTTATTCAACCCAAAAAGTTTAAATGCCATACTGGTTCTGTAGAATCGGTAGCATTTAGCTCTTGTGGTAAGTATGCTTTAACCGGTTTGGATGATGATACTGCTAGGCTATGGAATTTAGCCACAAGTGTTGTTATAAGAAAGCTTAAAGGTCATACTCGGTCTGTAACATCAGTAGCAATTAGTCGTTGTGGTAATTATGCTTTAACTGGATCAGCTGACCATACTGCTCGCTTATGGGATTTATCTACAGTTCCTAATAATACTGGCAATTATTAATCGACATTTGATATTGTTGTAGCTCGGTTATAAAGTATTTTCCCATCTAACAAGGCATTTAAATTGATGTTTTTAAGATATTTATCAAAGAAAGACACTATAAATTCTTTAACTATTTTAAGGTTATTCATCTCTTGTTCATAATCAGTTGCCATACTTGTTAACATAAAATAATCGCTAAAAGTCATATGATGTGCTTTCCATTGCACTTCATACATATCATTTCGGGCATTTTGACGGACTTTCGCTACTTCTTCTTTCATTTTAGAAAGTACTGCACTGAGATCAAAAGCAGGTGTGTCAGTATCATCTTTTGAAAATGTGCCATGCTGACTGTTGTACATAATCATAAGTGGTTTTTCGTATGGGGCTATCTGCTCATCAGGGTTCAATAACGGTTTAAATAATCCATCAAGTGCGATAACTGCCTTAACACGAGAATCTTTTTGACCAAGTTCTAGTACAGCTGCAGCACCAAGCGAATGGCCCATAGCGCCTATAGCGGATAAATTGAGTCTGTGGGTAAAGAGTCCTGTAAGATCATTTTTTTCAAGTTGTTCAATTTCATTAAGCACTAATTTCAAATCTTCGAGGCGTATTGCTGTTTCATCATACACTGGATCAAAAGGTGCTAATGTTGTAATACGACCATCTGGAAAGTCAATAGGATCACTTGTGTGGGTGTGGTTGACGCCAAATACCACATATCCGTGACTTGCCAATTCTTCTAAGATTGAAGTATAGGTATGAACTGGAACGCCAAATCCGGGAGAAAATATAGCCACGGGATACTTATTTTGTAATTTTGAAATTGGTGCATTGCTATATGAATGGGAAAGTGTATCAGCACCAATATACCCTGAACCATAAAACCAGCCCTTCTTCGGATTAGTTTTTATGAATTTTGAAAGTGCGGGTGAAACATATGGTGCCTGATGCCCTTGCTTTGTATCAGTAGGGTAAAAGACTTTTACTATAAGTTCTCTATGCCGATGATCAACATCTTTTACTCTTGACTCTTCCCGAGATGCATCAATTAAGTGATAAGTGGTGGTCCCAACTGCATAAGGGCCAGTTAGTGTTGCTAGCGTAATCTGTTGCATTGTTAAAGTTCCTATGATTAAAAGTAACACATTTTTTGTTTCAATAATTTTGTTTTGATAGTTCATAATTAACCTAAATTACGTTCAGCATACAGTTTCATCGCATCTGCTAAAAAATGTGCCAATTCTGGATGATATGATGCATACATTTTTCTAAAATCGGGATGTTCAGTATATGATTGGCCTAGACCAATATAAGATTCTCTTGTTGGTGTCCAAAAAAGCTTAATATGTCGATAATGCTTATCAATTAATTTTTGAACTTCGTCTGAGTCAACTCTATGTCCTTTTAAAATAGCTTGTGTAAGTGCTTTATGTATCTCATCAAAAGTTGCTTTGTGTTTTTTCCAATCAGTACGAGTCCAATTTTTAATATTCATTTTTGATTGAGCTAATGCACATCGTTGAGAACCAAGCTTTTCTATTAAATATTGCTCATATTCTGCTTGTTTTTCTTTGCTAAATCCATGATACATTTCTTCCTCAGTTATGGGTTGTTGACCTTCTAAGTGATCAATTGTTTTATCGATAGTTTTTAGAAGTTCCTTCATTCTAAAAATCTTTTCTTGTAATACCTTTTTATGTGATTGTAAGGCATCGATTTTATCAAAGTCCGTTTGGTTTAAAATTTCTTGAATTTGTTTGAGCTCAAGGCCAAGCTCCCTAAAAAAAAGGATTTGTTGCAGTAACAGAAGTTGAGGTTCTTTATAATAACGATATCCGTTATCAGAAATATAGGCAGGCTTTAGTAACCCAATTTCATCATAAAAGTGTAACGTTCGAACGCTTACTCCAGATAATTTAGCTAATTTTTTAACCGTATAATTCATATTTTGATTCCCGTGCGTATTAGTACTCAAGAATCAGTATAGGGTATAACGTTACGTGAGAGTCAAGCCCCTTTTTAATAATTAAAGCTTTTTAGTACACAGGACTCCCGCAAGATAAGGTGAAAGATCTGATCAGATTTGACTTTTAAAGCAAAATGAGTTCTCCTTTTTGGTGCATTTAATACCCAAAAAGGAGAACTCAATGACCATTGCTGATCACAAATTACTTTAATTCTGTCCACTGAAATTAAAAAAACTGCTCAATCGTTAGCAAAAGTATCAAGCACTAGTAGTAGCACAATGCTCAGAAGACTTGATCAATTGAGAAGTTTTTCAGAACAACAAAGCAGTTGCTTGGGCTAACTCATTGTCAGTCAGTTAAGCAAAAACTTCAAGAAAATCATATAATGAACGTTTTTGGCGCTTTTGCAGTTTTGCAAGTTGAACGAAGAAAGCATGCTTTACCAAATCCTGAAGCAACTTTAAAACGTTTGCGACACAAAAACTATACTAGCTTGATGCAACGTTTAAGCTCTGCTGATTAGATCTTTGCAAATGTTCATTCTGTGGTAAGCTTTTAATCAAAACAAATAACTTTTCTTGTTGGTTGTTCTGGGTAATAATTTTGCGATTGTGTTTTGATCTTATTACATAATTCCAAGAGCTATTTTTGCAAAACCTAATAAAAGTAAAAATATCATTACCACGATTTCCAACATTAACCCAATTATTTTGAGGGGTGCCGATTTGTGTAAGTGTTTGCTCCCAA
>JACCSX010000005.1 GCA_013812775.1 Tatlockia sp.
CTCAAATCCACCCTATGTTGGTCATGAAGAAATGCAGAGCTTGCCTGAGGAATATCATCATGAACCTCAGCTGGCTCTGGAAACTGATAACAATGGTTTGGCAATTGTTGAAAAAATTCTGGCAAACGCCCATGATTATTTGAGTGAACATGGTATTTTAGTGGTCGAGGTAGGAGCAAGCGATGAGGCCCTTATTGAGCTTTATCCGCAGGTTCCCTTTGTTTGGCTTGATTTTGAACATGGCGGTCATGGGGTCTTTTTGTTAACCCGCCCACAACTGCAAGAACATTTTGCGACCAAAGGTAAATAAATGACTGGCAACACATTTGGTAAATTATTTGCGGTAACAACCTTTGGCGAAAGTCATGGGCCGGCATTGGGTTGTATAGTCGATGGCTGCCCGCCGGGGTTGGCGCTTTGCGCCGAAGACATCCAACCTTTTCTTGATAAGCGCAAACCTGGGCAATCAAAGTACACCACTCAAAGACGCGAAGACGATAAGGTTGAAATTCTTTCTGGTTTATTTGAAGGGTTAACTACCGGAACGCCAATTGCTCTATTAATTCGAAACGATGATCAACGCTCCAGCGACTACGAAGCTATTAAAGATCTTTTTCGACCCGGGCATGCGGATTTTACCTACCACCATAAATACGGTCATCGTGATTATCGCGGTGGTGGTCGGTCCTCTGCACGTGAAACCGCAGCGCGAGTCGCTGCCGGTGCAATTGCTCGACTTTATTTGGAACGCATTGCGGGTGTGAAAATTATTGGTTATTTACAGCAAATGGGAACGCTTGCCTTGGATTTCAGGGATGAAAGTGAAATAACTAAAAATCCTTTTTACTGTCCTAATAAGCATCAGGTACAAGCCTTGGCTGATTATATCGATGATTTGAGACGCCAGGGTGATTCAGTAGGAGCGCGGGTAACTGTTGTTGCGCAGGGTGTACCAATTGGGCTTGGTGATCCCGTTTTCGATAAACTTGATGCAACGCTTGCCTATGCCATGATGTCTATCAATGCCGTAAAAGGGGTTGAAATTGGCGCGGGCTTTGGCTCCGTCTGTCAGCAAGGCAGTGAGCATCGCGATGAAATGAATAAACAAGGTTTTCTCAGCAATAATGCTGGTGGGGTCTTGGGTGGAATTTCAACAGGTCAACCCTTGGTCGTCAGTATGGCTTTGAAGCCGACATCAAGCATTGTTAAACCAGGGAAGACGATAAATACCGAGGGCGAAGAAGTTACGGTAGTTACCAAAGGTCGTCATGATCCCTGTGTTGGTCTGCGCGCGGTACCGATTGCTGAAGCAATGTTGGCCTTGGTATTGATGGATCATTACCTGCGCGACAAAGCGCAAAATAAATAGCTCTCAGCTCAACTTAAGAATATTTTTATTTAGCAAAAATAATTGAGGTAGCAATGAACAAACGATTAAATATTGCCATAGTGGGCGCAACTGGTGCTGTTGGTGAAGCCTTACTTACCGTATTGGAAGAAAGAGATTTCCCTGTCGACAAACTTTATCCTCTGGCATCCAGCCGTTCTGTGGGTAAAACTGTGATGTTTAATAAAAGGCAACTAGAGGTACTGGATTTAGCCACCTTTGATTTTAGTCGGGTAGATATTGCCTTGTTTTCGGCTGGCGGTGCTGTATCGAAAGAGTTTGCACCGATTGCTGCAAAAGCGGGATGCGTTGTGATAGATAATACTTCTTTTTTTCGCAATGAAAAGGATATTCCTCTTGTTGTGCCAGAAGTAAATCCTCAACGTATCGCTGATTATAAAAATCGGGGCATTATTGCCAATCCCAATTGTTCAACAATTCAAATGGTCGTTGCCTTAAAACCCTTGTATGACGCTGTGGGAATAAGCCGTATCAATGTAGTAACCTACCAGGCAGTTTCTGGTACTGGCAAGAAAGCAATTTCTGAATTAATAGCGCAAACAGCTGAACTATTAAACGGTCGGCCGGCCAAGCCTTCTGTCTATCCGCATCAGATAGCTTTCAATGTATTACCTCATATTGATGAGTTTCAGGAGAATGGCTATACCCGTGAAGAAATGAAAATGGTTTGGGAAACGCAGAAAATAATGGAAGATGAAAGCATCCTGGTGAATCCAACAACAGTGCGCGTACCTGTGCTTTACGGACATTCTGAAGCTATTCACCTTGAATTAAAAGCGCCCCTTAGCGTTGCGGAAGCTCGAAAATTATTAACTAAGGCTCCCGGCGTGAAGCTAGTTGATAATCCAGCAAAATTGCAATATCCAACGCCGATAACTCATGCCATTGGTCAGGATGACGTCTTTGTGGGCCGCATTAGAAAGGACATTTCTCATCCAAACGGTTTAAATTTATGGGTTGTTGCTGATAATATACGCAAAGGTGCGGCGACAAATGCAGTTCAAATTGCCGAAATTCTGCAATCTCAGTATTTATAATTTATACTTGATAGATGAGAATCAAAATTGGTAAACATAGAAAATCATTAGCCAAGACAGCAAAAGGCAGTCAGGGCAAGGGTTCTATACAAGTTAAAATTGGCAGTCATAGAGAACCATCCTCTTATTTAGTCGATGAGACCTTTCTCATGGAAAAGGAACGACGCGAGAAGGAGCAACAAGGACATAGACAATTAGCCAAGGTCAATGTGGTTGAACATCAGGAGCCGCGTGCGCCTGCCGGGCCTGAAGGTGAAATACAAAATGATATCAAGCAACACCCTTGGCTCGAGAGCCAACGTAACGATGGAATTGATCCCAATGAAAATCCAGAACCGGCCTTAAACACTGCAGCGCGTACAGAATACGATAATGCCAAGCGCGAACAGGAGTTAGAATACAAATTGCGCCACAATCTCATGGCCCAACCCGATACTGCACCAAAGCCTAATCAATAGGACCGCTAAATGACTATTGCTGATGATATCATTAGTTGCCGTATGCCTGATTTCGATCATTATCTGCAAGAAGGCGAAGAAACCTTAGACGATATTGATGATTATGGTTTTACGCCCCTAATCGAATGTGCAATTACCAGACAAATTAATATCGCTGAGCAACTATTAATTCGCGGCGCTAACGTTAATAAGCCAGATGTAACCGGACGAACTCCGTTGCATTGGGCTGTTGATAATAATGAGCTTGAATTAACCCGCTTATTTTTAGAAAATGGTGCCAATCCGAATGCCTACACGCGAACCGGCTTATCAGTGCTGGTTTATCCTGTGCTGCGAGGGCAGGACAATTTAAAACATTTACTTTATCAATATGGCGCTAAACTCGATTTTGCACTTGATTTTATTAATGGCAAATTACTGGGCCATCGTTATGAATTAAAAGGCTATAGCGATATTATTAATGGCAAAGGCGAATTCGTGGAGCTTGATTATGAAGGTTTTATACTCGAATTCACCGTTGCTGTTGTTAAAGATTCTATACGGCGTTTCATCTCCAGTTATTCAACCCGTAATCTGCGTGAACATTTCCCTTATTTACATACGATTATGGATGCCTTTGCTGTGGCTGCGGAGCTATTAAAATTACAGCATAATGTTCATCTCACTGACATGAATCTCGCACAAATCGGAGCTTTAATAAAAAATGATCTGTTAATTCTGCCAGCTGCAAGCCGTGGTCATGCACTTGGTTTTGTACGTTATAAAAATTGGTGGGCTAAAATAGATCGCGGCGAGAATAGCTTAAGCGAGGGCACGGTAAACATTTACCGCATTACTCGGCCTGAGGCTATTGATGTTAAATTTTTACAGCAATTTCTTTATAAAAAACAAAGCCGACGTTATTTTCACCAGACTATCAATAAGCAACTGGGTTTAGAAGCTGTGTTGAAAATGCCTGTTAAACCACAGATAACTGGTAATTGTTCCTGGGCTAATATACAAGCGATAGTGCCAGTAGCTTATTTAATACAACAGCTTTCTTCGAGTTCTTTAACAGATTTAACCTCAGATACCGCGATGGAATTGTATGATATTTGGGTGGAATGGGATAAGGATCGCGCTCTTGATGAATGTATACATCGTTTCTATCTAGCGACTCCAAGCCGTCAGGCAAGTTTTGCCGCCATGCTGGGGGCTGTGCTTTTTCAATCCAGTGATTATAGCATTCCTCATCATGTAGAAAGGGCCGAGAAAATGTTAACAATTCTCACTCTGCCTGATTATTACTATGTATTGCACTCTTATTTGGAAGCATATTGCGTGAAGCGTTTGACTCGGAGAGGAAATAATTTGCTCAAATTGCTTGATGACTGTGGGGTTAATCCAAATATTTCGGTTACGCCAATAGCAACAGGTTTAAAGGAAAACGAGTAATTACATTAATAATTTTGGAAAATCGCGTAACTCTGCAAGTACTGCAATAAACCGGTCACGGCGGCATTTCCATCAGGCGCTCGTGCTCCTGTTCAATACGGCGAGGTTATTCGCAGCGGGAGCGTGTATTACCAGTACCAACATTTTATTCCGGAAGACAGGCTGCAACAGCTATTTTCTGATTTGTATGGCATACAACTCGCCACAGCAACACTTACGAAATATAATCGAATGGCATTTGAAGCCTTGGCTCCGCTTGAGGAATCCATATTATCTCAAGTCAAAATCACCGCTGTTAAAAATCAGTAGTTCATGACCACTGGAAAAGTTATTACAATTTATTCGGGGTCGAGCATGGACTGTGTAATCAACATCACTTGCGCGAATTAAAATCCATCATGGAACATGACAAAGAAACGTGGGCTACAGCGATGACTCGACTATTAAGAGTTGCTCTTCGTTGTCGTCATTTTCATGGAAGTAACGCAATACCAGCAGCCCGCATCATAAGGTTAACCAGGATGTTGCCAGGGTATAAATAGTCCGGCAAAACAAGGAACTTCCTATGCATACGGAATCGTACGTTTACCTCTTGGCCAATAAACACAATAACGTCTTGTATACCGGCGTCACCAGTGATTTGATACGCCGCGTTTATGAACACAAGGACAAACTGGTAAAAGGGTTTGCCCAAAAATATAAT
>JACCSX010000006.1 GCA_013812775.1 Tatlockia sp.
TCATAGTGACGATATCCCAACAAAAATACTCCGATTTGTCTTCATCCCTTTATATGCTGCCGCTGCCGCTTGGGATTATATGGCAACGCGCATTGTGAACTCAGGCAAAGCGCTCTCCCTTGTAGAAGCCTGGGAGAAACAAAGAGGTATTCCACCAGAAGAATCTGTTGAAATCGAGCCAACCGCAAAAAAACCCTCAAAATATTGGCAAATTGCGCAACCTGTTTACAACATTTCTAATCAGGTCGAAAATTTGAAGAAGGCTACAATCGATCCAGTTTTGGCTCAGAAAAAAGTAGACAGCTTCGAAATACTGGGCAATGATTTGCGTAATATGGAAGGCGAAGATGAAGCGGTAATAAAAAATCGAATTGCCGAGGAATTGAAGAATCCTGTTTACAGACAGCATCGGAATGGGTTCTTTAGTCTGAGCGGTAAAACAAGTTCAGATAATTTTCTGGAAAAATTGCCAAATCGAATTAGCTCACCCGCTGCTTAGAATTATATGTTGGGTCTTTGACCCAATACTTATAAATTGCTGGGTCACGGACCCAGCCCACCTAATTTGTCGGTTCTAATAAATTTTTTAATCCTGCCAAATGTGATTTTGCCAAAGCTTTGGATTTTTCTTCATTTTGCTCCCCTGTTTTACCAAACCATTCCAGACTATCCTGCGGTAATTCATCAAGAAAACGACTTGGTAGGCAATCCTGCAATTCGCCGGCGCGGCGGCGTTGTTTTGCCAGAGTCAAACATAACCCTTTCTGGGCTCGCGTAATTCCAACATAGGCAAGGCGTCGTTCTTCTTCTATTTGATTATCATCGATGCTGACACGATGCGGTAATAACTCTTCTTCCATGCCAACCAGGTAAACAAAGGGAAATTCCAGGCCCTTTGAGGCATGCAGGGTCATCAATTGCACGGTTTCTTTATCCTGTTCATCAGCCTGCTCTAAAATATCGATAAGAATTAATTTATTAACGATATCGGATAGTTGCTTGTCTGGTTCCTTAGCTAGCAAACGTCCTACCCACTCCAAAAGTTCCCAAACGTTATCCATCCGTTTTTGAGCTTTAGCGGGTGTGTCGCATTGCTCATAAATATAGGCTTCGAAACCAGAGTCTTCGACCATTTCACGTAAGACTTCAACAACTGGCTCGCTTTGAATTCTTGTTTTGATTCGCTCCAGCCAATTTTTAAAATTTTGCAAAGCAGCTCGTGGTTTCTCGGCAATGAATTCTGACAAAGCAAGATTTCCGGCACAGCTATAAAGATTTTGTCCCCTTGACTGGGCATGATGGCCCAAAGCATCAAGAGTTGACTCGCCAATACCGCGTTTGGGAGTATTAATCACTCTTAAGAAAGCAGCATCGTCTGCTTCATTACAGAGTAATTTAAGATAGGCAAAAACGTCCTTAACTTCAGCTCGCGCAAACCAGGATTGACCGCCGCTGATCTGATAAGCAATCCCTTGATGACGCAACACTTTTTCAAAAACTCTTGACTGATGATTGCCGCGGTACAAAATGGCATAGTCACCAAAGTTAGTTCGAGAGCGTAGTTTAGAGCTAATCAGATCAGCTACGACTTGTTCGGCTTCGTCATTTTCATCTTTGCAGCATAAAACCCGCAGCATTTCCCCATGACCGAGATTAGACCAGAGCTTTTTTTCAAAGATGTGGGGATTATTTGCTATCAACTGATTGGCAACATGCAAAATACGACTGGTAGAACGGTAGTTTTGCTCAAGTTTTATTAATTTTAACTGCGGATAATCTATTTGTAATTGGGCTAAATTTTCTGGCTTAGCGCCACGCCAGGCATAAATGGATTGATCATCATCACCCACAACTGTAAAAGCTGCACGCAAGCCCGCAACTAATTTGACCAACTTATATTGCGAGGTATTAGAATCTTGATACTCATCTATTAATAAATGACGAATTTTATTTTGCCATCGCTCCAATACCTCCGGATGCTGGCTCATAAGAATCACGGGCAGGCGAATCAGATCATCAAAATCAACCGCATTATAGGCTTGCAAGGATTGTTGATACCGAGGATAGATTAGGCCAGCCTCATTATAAATTGCAGTGTCAACCTGGCCGTTCAAGTTTGCGCCAGGTTCTAGCAAATCATTCTTCCAGCGTGAAATCTGTTGTTGGATTTGCATTAGATAATCTTTGTCACTGGCCTTACCGACCGGTAAAAAACTGCGCAAAAGCTGCTGGCAATCTTCACTGTCAAAAATTGAAAAGCCTTTTTTTAACCCACATAAACTCAGATCACTCTTAATTATTGAGAGACCCAAAGTATGAAAGGTGGCGACCTTCAAGCCTCGACGACTGTTAGCTGGCAAGGCTTTGGCAATTCGAGCACGCATTTCATTCGCTGCTTTATTGGTAAAGGTTACGGCACATATAGATTTAGCGGCATAACCACAACTTTCAATGAGATAAGCTATCTTTTGTGTAATTACCCGCGTTTTACCGCTACCTGCCCCTGCTAACACCAACAAAGGGCCATCGATGTATTTAACTGCTGCCGTTTGCTGTGGATTTAACATGTGTTCACATCTCTTAAAATCAAACAAAAAACGAGCATTATCACCTGCAAAGCGCAGGCAAGCAAGATTGATTTATGCTAGAATAGCCCGGATTTTTTACATTCTAAAGGCTAACATGAAAGAAACCGATTCTTTACAGCGCTTTATGTTTGAGCATGCCAGTATTCGTGGTGAAATTGCTCATTTAAAAGAAACTTATCAGACCATTATGAATCAACGACCCTACCCTCCGATGGTTAGAAATTTATTGGGTGAAGCGCTGATTTCCTGCTTACTCTTAGCTGGCAGCATTAAATTTGAAGGCGAATTAAGTCTGCAATTTCAGGGCGATAAGCGCTTACCGTTATTACTGGTGCAATGCAATCATCTATTGCAAATCCGAGCCTTTGCTACCTATCAGGAGAATCTCGAAGTTATTGATTATGCTGAAGCCTTTTTAAAAGGCCGAATGGTGCTAACGATTAATCAATATAATCAAACCCAATCCTATCAAAGTATTGTTCCTATTCAGGCTACTTCGATGAGTGAAAATCTGACCCATTATTTCGCCCAATCCGAACAGATTGCGAGTCAGGTCTGGCTTGCTGTGGATGAGGATATGGCCGCGGGGATGTTACTGCAGCTAATGCCAGGCCAGGATACTGTACATCGTGAACAGTTTTGGGAATATGCCGTCGTCCTCGGCCAGACGGTTAGTGAGAAGGAGTTATTAACACTGGATAATCCAACCTTGCTCCACCGTTTATACCATGAGACTGAATTACGTCTTTTTGATAGCCGCTCTATCTGTTTTAAATGTCGCTGCAATGAGGAGAAAATGCGAGAAGTCTTAACGATTCTGGGCGAGGAAGAGGCTAAAAAACTGTTGCAGGAAAGAGAAAAAATAGAAGTGAGCTGTGATTTTTGCAATAAACAATATAGCTTTGATGCCATTGATATTACGATGTTATTTCGAAAACCCTGACCTCTCAATTCTCTTCTTATTGCGCCTCTTAATTATGCTCATAAAAATGTTTGTCTGGACTTTCTATATTCACTATGGTAATATTTTCCCCCTTTCTGTTGAGGGGCAGCCTATGCCCCACAGCCATTAAGTTAAGGAAAAAAAAGTCCTTCTCCCTACCTTCCGCGGCTTGTCAGCGGAACGTAAGCTCTAGGTCCTCCTTAACTTAATGGCAGTGGGCCTATCCCCTCAATATAAATTTTTAATAGATGTGGATGTAATATGAAACGACCAAATGATAAAAGTATTAAACCAAACAATTCTGTGAATAAAAAATCTTCTACAACTTCTCCAACAAAGTCATTCTTTTTTGAATTAGAAAAAGAAAGTAAAGAATTTGCTGATTTTAATAGCAATTTCTCCATAGAATCCTTATTTTCTGGAATAGAAAACAACACAGTATCTTCGGTGAATGAGAAAACAATAGAAGAATTAGCTAACACTGGGGAAATCTTCAGTAAACTTGAAAAGGATCCCAGTTTTAAAGGTGATAATCAAAAAGCACGTAATAGTAAACTAAGGGGAAAGTATGTTATCCATACTATGAACACCTTACCTGAATTGCTTGAGGAAATAAGGAAATCCAGTAGTGAAGAAAACATAATAATTCGTTTTGTATTGACTCACAAACACGAACTTTTATTTGCCAGAGAAGGGCTCCCAAACAACACTTTACCTCCTCACTTTGCCATGACCGGGCTGTCTCTAGACAGTGCTTCATGTCGAACGGCCGGGAATGCAGGATTTGATAAAGAAGGTAACCTCGTATTTCTCAGTCATAAAAGCGGCGATTTCCTACCTTCCTGGGACTCTTTGCAGTATGGTTTGTTTGCCTTTTTGGCCTGTGGTGCAAAATTTCTGGATAAAATTACCTTACAAAAAAATATAATAACTGATTTAACATTTAGCGTAGATAGTTTGAAAAATGAACTTGACACCAGATTTACACCTGAACAGAAAGAACGTTGTAAAACGCTAAACGAAAATCTAACCATAGAACCCCATATTTACCCAATTTCATTGAGAAAGTCAGCCGCAGATGATACTTTTTTTGCGAATAGATCCAATGTTTCAGCAAAATCCTATGGTGATAAACCTGTTAAATTTGAATTGAAGTAGATCAAGCTTTATCAACCCTGTCTCCAAGGTTAAGTAGGAAAACAGGATTAGTTCAAAACATTTGCAAAGATGAGTCTATCCCGCCCTTATTATTTTAATGTACTTGAAACTCATAAGGGCGAGGTTAAATTACCTTTGTGCCGGACATTTTTTCTTACCACCCACGTCATCCTGAGCGCAGCGAAGGATCTCAAGTACGGAGCCTCAGTCTTCGTCATTAGGAGATCCCTCGCTGTTGCTCGGGATGACGTGGTTTTTA
>JACCSX010000016.1 GCA_013812775.1 Tatlockia sp.
ACTATTTGCATATTGAAAGGCACGCAAGTCAAAACGCGGCATGATCGCGTAAACATGTTCAATAATATCGGATTGAATTGCTTCGTATTTAATTGAATCTGTTTCATTTGTAAAAAAATACAATTCAAGGGGTAGACCGGTAGAAGAGCCTTGTAATTGGCGGATCAGAATTTTTAGATTTTTATGCACAGATTTATGCTGGGTCAGATAAATCTGTAAATAATGCCGAAACCAACCAAGATTGGTTTGAGAACTGTTGGTTTTTTTTGAATCAGAAATTAGATCTTTCAGATTTGACATAAAAATATCATCTATTAATTTAATAGAGTTGATATCAATCATGATACTGCGCTTAACGCGGCGACCGCCGGATTCGTGCATGCCGCGCCAATTTTTAAGTCCCGAAGTGAGCAAGGAATAACTTGGAATGGTGACGATAGTTTTATCAAAATTTTGGACCTTGACCGTATTTAGCGAAATTTCAATAACTTCGCCGTCGGCTGCAAAATTAGGCATTTCAATCCAGTCACCTATTCGTACCATGTCATAAGCGGTTAATTGAATAGATGCAACAAAGCCCATTACCAGATCTTTAAAAATCAATGCCAGAAAAGCGGTGGCTGCTCCAAATCCACTGATAAAATAAATGGGCGGTTTATCAATTATTTTGGATGCGAATAAGATAATAGTGAATGCGATAATAACTATTTTAATCAACTGTAAATAACTATTAATGGGCTTTATTTTTGCAAGCGGATATTGATTATAACGATCATTTATACAGCTTAAGGCTGCTAATAAGATAAATCCAACATCAAAAATGATATAAATTTCCGATATTGGCTCCACAATTGGCGAGAGAAATAATTTAAAAGTAGGATAATTAATATTAAAAATATAACTATATTGATGTATTAATATCGCTGGAACGAGGTAGGTTATACGATGAAGCAGGCGATTTTTGATGATAACTGTCCCAAGTCCTGAATGATTTTTCGAAAATAGTCGGTCTATCAGCACAATAAAAACATGTTTGGCAACATAATGGTTAAAGGCCACAATAACGCAGGTGCTGAGCAAGATGATTGATAATATTATGGCAGATTCGGTATAGCCATTAAAATTATCCAGGGCGTATTGCATGATGGGTACTCAAAATTAATAATAATTGGATACATATTGTACATATATCAAATAATTTAGTCAATATCAATAAAGAGTTAAATCTAATAAGGTCTTAGAGCTGCTATCTCAACAGAGAATTCATTGACTAATTTAGCAAAACATCTGAAAGGACGCTTTTGTCTTAGACATAGTCTATTGAATCTTCCGAGCTTGTATCTAAATCTAAATCCTGAAACTGATTCTCTGGTTCGCAATTATATGCAAATAAATTATCAATAAATGAATCAATTTCTTCCACTTGTTTATCCGCAACATAGCGACCATCCACATAAAGACTATATGCGGCTATTAACAACAGCGCAGTTGCAAGAAAAGCTAGTCCTAAACCTAAACAAGTCATACCAACTGGACCTGTGCAAATCATAAAAGCTCCAATCCATATACCCGCTATACAGGTAACGCTACAAATTGTATTCGTGACAAGATTACAAATAGAAGTCGATTTTAGTACGCCCTTTTGTTCTGTCATTGAGTTTTTAATCAGGGAAAATGAATTTTTGACATAATCTTTTTGATCCGAGATGTCATGATTCTTAATTAGAGCGTCAACAGCTTCAAGAATTTTTTTCTCTAAATCTTCGAGCTCTTTGCTCTTGACGGTTTCTTTAAATAAGCATTTTAATTGTGAAAAACTGGCAGCAGCTTGACTTGCATGCTTCTTAAGATTTAACAAATTTAGATAGAGATCATGATCCCAATTGAGGGTTTGTATTTCTTTTAATTTTTTTTCAAGAAGCGTTACATAAGGTTTAGAAGCAATTCCAGGGGTATAAAAAGTTGTGAAAAAGAACATTCAAACTCCTTTTTTATACTAATTTATTAAGAAGCGCACATATTACTCTATAAATAAACATTGTAAAAGAAATTTTTCATCCTTAAAAACAAATTATTCCTTTTAAAAGGAATAAAAAATCCATTCTGAACTAAAATATATTAATGTTGAGTAAATATAAGCAGGCCTTGAAAATGTCTAGCAGCGACAATCCCAAAAACAAATATAAAGGACATATTAAATTAACCTCTCATCCTGGCCCGGGATCGGCCCATTCACCTATAAAATGGGGTGCTAAAGATCCGAAAGAACGTGGCCCAATCATTGCCTCACTTACTAATCTAAAACATCGCAATGCCATTGGAACCCATTCTGGTGCTTATTCTGTATACCGGGCATTGGCGGTTGCCGCAGGGATTCTTGATCCAGAACATAAGCCTGATTTAAGGGATACAACGCCTTTGGCAGTTATTGGTCCTCATAAGCAATGGTTTGATCCAGAAAAAATTGTGTCGATTGATCCCTGGGGACATATGGTTGCGGATGTTTTTGCTGAGGAAATTGCAGCGGGTTACGATATCAGGCCAACCATTGCAGTAACCAAGGCTCATATTAATTTGCCTGAACTACAAAATGCTATTCGAAAAGGACGCCTAAAGCCCGATGGTAAGATTTTGCTTGAATCAGGCGATGTATTCGTCACCAAGGCAGCTATTGATCCTGTTTGGTACTTGCCTGGAATTGCCGAGCGTTTTGAAATTTCCGAGACAGAGTTAAGACGCATTCTTTTCCAACATACGGCAGGGATGTTTCCTGAGTTGGTGACTCGCTCTGATCTGAATGTCTTTTTACCACCAATTGGTGGGTTGACTGCTTATTTTTTTGGTGATGTTACAACTATTCACGATCCTAAAATTGAGTTATCTTGCCGTATTCACGATGAATGTAATGGATCAGATGTGTTCGGTTCAGATATTTGTACCTGCCGTCCTTACCTTGCTCATGGGATTGAATTATGTGTTGAATCGGCGCAACGAGGCGGTGCTGGACTTATTGTATACAATCGAAAAGAGGGTAGGGCGCTTGGCGAAGTGACTAAATTTTTAGTTTACAATGCGCGCAAAAGGCAAAAAGGTGGTGATACCGCCGCTAAATATTTTGAACGTACTGAATGTGTAGCCGGCATTCAGGATATGCGCTTCCAGGAACTGAGCTCGGATGTTTTGCAATGGCTGGGAATTACTAAAATACAGCGCTTTGTGTCTATGTCCAATATCAAATTTGATGCTCTGGAAAAAGCAGGGATTGAGGTGGTGGAGCGCGTTAAAATTCCAGATGAATTAATTCCGGATGATGCTCACGTGGAAATGGACGCCAAACGAGCTGCCGGTTACTATTCGCCAGATAAATTAATTGATATTAATGAGTTAGCTAAACCTAAAGGACGTGGTTTCAATGAATAAATCTGAGAATAGGGAATTGAATTTGCAAAGTTTAAAGACGATTCGCAGCCAGTCCCAACGTCTGTTAACGCTGGCTCGACAAGGTCTGTCAGCGCATTTTACAATTAATGATGAAAGAATGCCTGTAATTGTCGATTATGTTGTGGAGGTCATGCGCTCGCAATATCCTGGCTTTGAAATCCCTTATCACAGCCGATGGCGTCATTTTGAAGCCGGCGGTATTGACAGAATTAAAGCATTATTTGCTTATGATTATAACCAATCCTCCAAAAATACTATCGAAGCAGGAAAAATTCTTTATGAGTTAGTCATTATATCGGTATTAGTTGATGCTGGCGCTGGAAATAAATGGCTATATCGAGAAGCGCCTAGTGAGCAAGTTTATAGTCGTTCTGAAGGCTTGGCTCTTGCCAGTTTAGATCTCTATTGTAGTGGAGTATTTAGCGCTGACCCTGAGCAGCCTTTGCGTGTTGATGCACAGCCTTTGCTTGCTTTTACTCAGGCTAAGCTGAGGCAAGGCTTTCAGGTTACGGACATTAACCCATTAGAAGGAGTTGCCGGGAGAGTCGATTTATTGAATCGCCTTGGTAAAGTAATTCAAAAACAGACGAATTATTTTGCTGAAGAAGGACGCTTGGGCAATTTCTATTCTTATATACTTAGTCTACAAAATAACAAAAGTATTGCTCTTCCTGACATTTTTCAGGTTGTAGAACTGGCTTTTAGAGAGATTTGGCCAGAACGTCTGCGCTACAAGGATATCCCACTAGGGGATGTCTGGGCTCATTCTGCATTAAAATCAGAGGATAATCCCGGATTGATTCCTTTTCATAAATTGTCGCAATGGCTAACCTATTCGCTAATTGAACCTTTGGAAGCTGCCGGCATCAAGGTAACTGATTTGGATGAATTAACCGGTCTACCCGAGTATCGCAACGGTGGTTTGCTCGTTGATCTGGGGCTTTTAGCAGTTAAAAATCCACAAATGCTGAGTGAACCGCAGGCTCCGGATTCTGACCAAATTGTTGAATGGCGTGCTTTGACAGTTGCTTTGTTGGATGAGTTAGCAGATGCTATACGCCAAAAACTAAAAATGAATGCAACAACCCTGCCGCTTGCTAAAATATTGCAAGGCGGAACCTGGGAAGCCGGGCGACGAATTGCCAAACAAAAACGCCCTGATGGTAGGCCACCTATCCAGATCATTAGTGATGGTACTATTTTTTAAATAGGAGTAAGGATGAACGAGAGGCAAGTCATTGAAATTAAACACCCTCTAATCCAACATAAATTAACAATAATGCGAATTAAAGAAACCTCGACAGTTAAATTTCGCACGCTTTTGCATGAGGTGAGTTTATTATTGGCTTATGAGCTTACTCGTGATCTTGAGATTGAATATAAAGAAATTGAAACACCGCTAGCCACCATGTCTGCCCCTGTTTTAAAGGGTAAAAAACTTGTTTTTGTTTCCATTTTACGGGCGGGTAACGGTATTCTGGATGGTATGTTGCAACTGGTTCCTTCCGCACGAGTGGGTCATATCGGTTTATATCGCGACCCTAAAACCTTAGGCGCGATTGAGTATTATTCCAAGTTGCCTGAAAACATGGAAGACAGGGATGTGATAGTAGTTGATCCAATGCTTGCAACAGGTAACTCAGCGATTGCTGCGGTGAGAGGCGTAAAAGACACCAATCCAAAGTCCATTAAATTTCTATGCCTGTTAGCAGCACCAGAAGGTCTTGAAGCCTTTCACGACGAACATCCGGACGTAGCCGTTTATACCGCTGCTATTGATGAGAAAATTAATGAAAAAGGCTATATCCTGCCAGGTTTAGGTGATGCCGGGGATAGAATTTTTGGCACTAAGTTGTCATAAAATCCTTCTATAGAGGAATTCAAGATAAGTGATTAATTTTACAGGTACCTATACCGATAAATACCAACTAACCATGGCTCAGGCCTATTTTTTAAAAGGGCAAAAGGAGCATTGTGCTATTTTTGATTATTTTTTTCGCAAACTTCCTTTTGGCGGGGGATATGCAATTTTCGCAGGTCTAGAGGATTTATTAGCCATCCTAGCCGATTATCGCTTTGATAAAACCGATCTGGAGTACTTGGAAGCCGAAGGATTTCATGCGGATTTTTTAAACTATTTAAAAAATTTTCAATTCAAAGGCTGCATTTATTCGGCTCGTGAAGGAGAGGTTATCTTTCCGACCTGCCCAATCCTCTCTGTAGAAGCCAATATTATTGAAGCACAACTTATTGAAACCATACTGTTAAATATACTTAATTTTCAGACGCTTATTGCCACAAAAGCAAGTCGTATTCATGAAGTAGCCGCAGGTCGAAGCTTGATAGATTTTGGCCTGCGCCGTGCTCAGGGGCCAGCGGGTTATTATGCCAGCCGTGCGGCAATGGTTGGCGGCTTCGATGCGACCTCGAATGTTCGTGCTGGACGTGATTATAATATTCCTATTTCTGGAACAATGGCTCATTCTTTTGTGCAAAGCCATGATGATGAGTTATCCGCTTTTCGTGCCTTTGCCGAGAGTTGGCCTGAGCATTGTGTGTTGTTGGTTGATACCTACAATACCCTGGCATGCGGTGTTCCTAATGCTATTAAAATAGGCAAAGAAATGGAGAAACAGGGTCATCGACTCAAAGGAATTCGCATTGATAGCGGGGATTTAGCTTATTTATCCAAAAAAGCTCGAAATCTTTTAGATCAAGCAGGGTTAGATTATGTTGAAATTTCCGTCTCGAATCAGTTAGATGAATTTGTGATAAAAAGCCTACTGGAGCAGAAATCGCCAATCGATACCTTTGGGGTAGGTACTAACTTAGTCATTGGAGTTCCCGATGCCGCTCTCGATGGGGTCTATAAATTAGCCTTTGCGAACTCTAAGCCGCGCATAAAAATTTCAGATACTATTAAAAAAATATCCTTACCGCATAAAAAACAAATCTATCGAATTCTGGAGAATGGTGGCAATTTTTGGGGAGCCGATGTTATCTCTCTTTTTGAAGAAACAAAATTGGATCATATGTATCATCCTTTCGAGCCTTCAAAATCGATTTCACTGGAAAATTATAATAAAGAATCCTTACTCGAAAAGGTTATGGAAAAGGGCAGACCTTTGGCCCCAGCTAAAACCCTCACTGAGATAAGTCAATACTGTCAAAAACGTTTAAGATCGTTGCCAATTGAATATAAGCGCATAATCAATCCCCATCTTTATAAAGTAGGACTTAGCGAAAGGCTTTTCAACGAACGAAATCAACTCATCGAAGCGCATCGGGTTGATAAATGAAAGCCTTGATTATTATCGATGCGCAAAATGATTTCATGCCTGGTGGTTCCTTAGCCGTGACCAAAGGGGATTTGATTATTCCGGTTATTAATACCTTGCAAGCAAAATTTGATTTAGTGATTGCGACTCAGGATTGGCATCCGGCTAATCATAAAAGTTTTGCTGCTAATCATGTTAACAAAAAGCCTTTTGAAAAAATCATCTTGAATGGTTTAGAGCAGCTACTTTGGCCAGATCACTGCGTGCAAGGGACAAAGGGCGCAGAATTTCATCCTGAACTTAAAACCAATTTGATAGAAGCCATTTTTAGAAAGGGTATGAACCCGGAGATGGATAGTTATTCTGGGTTTTATGACAATGGACACCAAAAAAGCACAGGCTTAGCGGGTTTTCTTCGTGAAAAAAAAACTGAAACGCTGTATTTCTCTGGTTTATGTACGGATATCTGTGTTTATTTCACTATTCAGGATGCATTGGCGGCAGGATTTAAGAGCGTGCTGATTGAAAATGCCAGCTGTCCTCTTGATTCAAAGCAGGTCTACAAAATCAAAACCAAGCTTTTGCAGCAAGGGGTTGAGATTGTAGAGGCAGAGAAAATATAACATCCTTGTTTTATCTATCAACTATTAAACATGCTCGGTCCAGTAGGTTCTGGTTCCTCAACGTTAAGGTCTAAGCAGCATAATTTATAGATGACATAAGGTATAACTAGGATCAAACCGATAATAGTGAAACTAAGCCCGGCGAGTATACAAATTTCCAAACCCGAAAATTCATTATCAGAGGATGAGCTCTTATTAGCTTCATAAACAGGTTGACTATCCAATTTTGAGCTGTCTTCGTGACTCTGATTTGCAAAAAAACCTAAGTTAGGATTTTTTTTGAAGGATATGTTATTACAGTCATCTTTCACAACCGCATCGAGATTATTATCAGATGTTTGTGCTTTAAAGGTATTAATAACTTTCTCATGAGCAGATTTTTTTACCGCAATAAGATTTTCCTTTATCTCCCGCATTTGCTGAATTTGTAAAGATTCACTCTCATTCACAGGATTTAGAGGAGCATCACTTAAAGGTGGCAAAGCTAGAGATACTTTTTCCTGGGATGATGATTCACTAATGGTTGTTCTGGAATTCTCTGTTGAAGAGGAGACAGATGCAGTATTGCTTCTAGACTCCCTTGTCAGAGAATTTTTCTTTCTGCTAGAAGGTTTTGGCTTCTTAGACACAAGCTGAGTCAGATTATCTTTGGAGTTAGAGGTCATACCTGAAGATTTGGTCTTACGCTTAGGTGAAATTTGAACGTTATTATTTATATTAGTAATTAATTCACTCAGACTTCCAAAAACTTCTAAGGCTTTGTTTTTAATCCTGTCAGGTATTAATTTACGTTTATTAGATTTGGGCGATATATAGTACTCTATTTCATCGTCCGGAATGCTTACCTTGTTTTGCAAAGGAAGCGTTTCAACCTTCAGTTTCTCAGTGTTATTGGTATCCGATGGCCTTGGGAGGGGCAAGGGAAGGAATATTTTTTCTTCATTTATTGTTTTATCTATGGAAACCAGGCGCGCATTTTCTTTTTTATAATCAATAATTTTATTTTCAAGCGCATCCTGAAAGGATAGTGCTATTTCCTTAAGATTGGCAGTTTTAGTAAGTATTGTAATCGTTTCCTGTTCAAAAATAGAATCTTTGTATCTGTCCTGATCAGATCCAAACATAGAAGCTACGTCAGCAAAAAATTTGTAAAGTTTCATTACATCTTGCACATTATCTTCATTAACAGTGATGGTATTAAATGTATCAACAGCTTCTTTACCTTGTTTTATTAAGGATTTACGGTTTTTAGTTATTGACCAGAAGGTATTATTTTCCTTTAACAAAATCAGCATTTTTGTAATTTCAGCTGCCAGGGGTAGAACATTGGAACCTTTGCAGGAAATTTCTAAATTTTTGGACTTTTCAATCAGGTCCTGATGAATCACATATAAAGCCATCAATTTCTCCTAAACATTTACAACCAGTTTAACAAAGAAATCTGAGCTAAATATTAACTGCGTGTAATAAAAGAGGGCGACGCCTTTGTGCCGGACAAATAATTTTCTAATCACAGTTTGATGAGTTGTTGGGCTGCACCCAAAAGGATGAGGCAAGGAGGCTAATTGTTAAACGCAATTATTTCCCTGCAAACAACTTAAGCATTGCCTCATTGAAGGCAGGGATATCGTCCGGTTTTCTGCTGGTGAGGAGCTTGCCATCGATAACAACTTCTTTATCAACCCATCTTGCTCCGGCGTTGATTAAATCCTGTCTTATGGAAGGCCAGGAGGTGATTTCATGGCCTTTTGCTAGCTCTGCATCGATTAAAATCCAGGGGCCATGGCAAATGGCAGCAATTGCTTTGTTTTGTTTATGAAATTCTTTAACAAAATCAATGGCTTCTTTATCTAATCGCAGAGTATCGGGATTCATAACGCCGC
>JACCSX010000018.1 GCA_013812775.1 Tatlockia sp.
GAAAGAATAGGAACAGTTGAGCAAATTAACATAGCCCAAAAATTATGGAAAGGCGCTTTTGCAAATCCCGATGAATTATCTGAATATTATAAGATAATGTCTCCTTTATATTTTTCAAATAGAGAGCAGGCACTAAATCCACCAGCATCAATCCAAAATATCCCTTATAATGTGGAATTAGTAAATTTTGCCTTTACTACCTTTCTGTTTGAATTTAATTACACTAATCAGTTGGCCCAAATTAAAGCAGAAACACTTTTATTTTCAGGTAAAAATGATTGGATTATTGATAAAAATGAGGCTGAAATTTTACATGATGGTATAAAAAATTCAATTCTCATTATTCTGGATAATTGCAGCTATTTTCCATGGAAAGACCAACGATTTGAGTTTCTTAAACATGTTCAAGATTTCATTGAGAATAAACAGGGTTAACAATGACTAATTTGTATGAACTATCAGCGACTGATCTAATTTACAAAATAAAATCTGGCGACCTTTTGGTTTCTGAGGTTGCAGCATCGTTTGTAAACCGAATTAATGAAGTGAATCCACTAATCAATGCTCTTCAACAATTTGATCCAGAAAAAATTATATCTAATGCGCTCAAAACCGAGGCTAAGCTTTCATCAAAACATCAGATTGCTAAGCTTTTTGGATTACCCGTATCCATTAAAGATGCCTTTTATGTAAAAGATTTTATTTCCAGCAAAGGAAGTCGTGGATTATATGGTTCAAAATCCAGCTTTGATGCCACTGCGGTTGCGCGGATTAGGACAGCAGAGGCTGAGATTTATGGAATCACAAATACTTCAGAATTATTGTTGTCCTATGAATCTGATAATTTAATCTATGGCAGAACAAACAATCCTTATGATTTAACTCGAACAGCTGGAGGCAGCAGTGGTGGACAGGCAGCTATTATAGCAGCTGGCGGTATACCTCTAGGTATTGGGAACGATGCAGGGGGCTCAATTCGACAGCCAGCACATTACTGTGGAATTTGCGCACACAAACCAACCCATGGTTTTGTTCCAAATACAGGAAATTTTCCTGTGGATGGAGTAGGCATCGGTGCTCAATTACTCTCCATTGGACCCATGGCAAGGTATGTGGAAGATCTAATATTAATGATGGATGTTATCGCAGGACCCGATGGTATTGATCCCCATGCAGTACCTGTTCAATTTCCAACTAAAAAAGAATTTAAGTTAAAAAATATAAGGGTTGCTTACTTTTATGATAACCCGACAGGTACGCCGCCAACGTTAGAAACGGTTAAGGCTGTTGATACTGTAGTTGATTTGTTAAAACCAGAGGTCAAAAGTATAGTAGAAGCTTATCCAACTGAATTGAACAATGTTTACAGACTCCATTATGAAACATTTATGCTTGGTGGTGATGCTGGGCAAACGATATCGCGGCTTATAAATGGTTTTAAGCCAAACCAGGTTTCGCCACTTTTGCTTGAATATCTGGAGTTATCAAAAAATTGTGAATTTTCCATATCAGAATTAAGACAGCGTTTCCTTGAATTAGAACGATTCCGCTATAATATGACCTCGTTTATGAACGATTATGATTTAATCATTTCACCAGTTTCAGCTACTCCAGCTCGCTATCATGGTGAAACATTTGCCAATGTTCGTGACTTTGGTTATGTAACAGCGCATAACCTAACCGGTTGGCCAGCTACCGTTTTACCCTGCATTTATTCCAAAGAAGGGCTGCCTATTGGAGTTCAACTGGTTAGCCAAAAATGGCAAGATCAGATACCCTTAAACGTTGCATTATTTTTACAAAAAATAATTGGGGTATTTTCAATACCAAAAATAAATAATTAAAGCATCGGACAAGAAAAGGATTTCAACCTTTTCTAGCTATTACCTGCAAACACCAGAAACTCACAGGTATTTCTTTATCATCTTGAGCTGCTATCTGTCGCAAAAATTCTGTTGCAAAATCATTAAGAAATTCTTTCTTTTTTAATTCAGGAATTTGCCCTAATTGAGAGCCTGCGGCACTAAAAAAATTAATAAGCTGCTCTTTAGAGCTATATGTGTAGGTCATTTCTTGTTCAACAATTTCGATTACCTTTAATCCAGATTGGATAACCATTGCTTTATATGAGCAAAGATGAAAAAAAGAACGAGGGCTAATGATCTTATCAAAATAATGTTTCCACCGGTCATTGGAACAAATTTCATCAAGAACAAAATGATGGGTTGATTTTTTATGAGATAAGAACAAAGCAATTTGTGCCCCGCCTGATGCGGCATTAGAAATACCAACAAGTGCTTTTTTCTGATCCCTGACCCAGTGCAGACAATTAAATGAGGTAATTATATCAAATTGATCACAGAAAATATTTTTACAGGCATCCATTTGTAAGAAACGTAAATTATTCCGATTTGAATATTCTTTAGAAGCAAAATCAATCATTTGAGGAGATATATCAGTACCTGTTACAAACCCATCATTTACAATTTGAGATATTTTGTTAGTTATTGCTCCATCACCACATCCTATATCTAACACCCTGGAATTTGATTCAAATGTAATTTTGCTTAAGATAGCCATTGCAAAATTATATTGCAAGTCGTTGTTTTTGCTATATTTATTTGGATTATTAAAGATGTGGTTACTCATAATTGAAAACTTATATTTTAGGAGTTAAATACACTTTTACAATTTCAGACGAATAGTAAAAGCTATACTCTTCCATAAAGCCCTTGAAATCAACAGTAGCTGAATGATCTTAATTATATAAAATCAATTTTAATTTATTTAGGTCTATAATGAATAATTTTATTTATATAGATAGATTTTATGGTAAAATTTGAGCACCTATCATTGGGTTGATCAAAAATGCTACAGAAATTAATGGAAATAATCCCTGTTGAAGACAAAGCAAACCGCAGCTCTCTTTTTGATGTTATTCATGAATTTATAAAATTAAAACTATCCTTTGATGATGAGTTTTGTATTTATAAACTTCTTGTAGAAGTAACACTTAATACATTTAAAGAAAGATTACCACTCATTCATATTAGGCAAGAAATATGGAAAAACAATTTTGGAGTACCTCCACTAGAATATTTATTAATCAATCAGAACTTGATTAATAAATTAACAACAATTATTAGCAACGATCAAGAGTGCTGTTCATACGACCAATTAAAAGTACTAATCCTATCCGGTTTAAACATCAGTACCACCAATAAAGCCAAAAAAGATGAAGTCGACTTTTATGAAAAGTATGAAAAACCATTAGCGGATGCTTCTGAGTCATTTATAGCTACAGTAAATAAACAAGGATTTATGACTACAAAAGCTATTGACTCGTTTTCCATCCAATTTATTAATAGGGCTGAGGAGTCCTCAAAAACTGGCGGAAAAGTTCTTGAAATTGGTGCTGCATACGGTGTTGCTTCTTTAGCTGCTTTGAATAAAGGTGCTACTGTAGTTTGTAATGACATAGAACCAGCTCACCTTGCTGTTGTAGTCAAAGAACACAAAAAAATGCAACGGGGTACTTTAATCCCAGTCGCTGGTTCGTTCCCTGATGAAATAATATTTCAAGATAAAGAATTTGATGCAATTCTGATTTCAAGAGTTCTACATTTTTTTAATGGAGAGCAGATTGTGAACTCATTAAAAAAATGTAGGCAATGGTTAAAAATTGGAGGACATTTATTTGTTGTCAATGAAACACCATATCTATCTAATTGGAGTTCGTTTTTAGGAGAGTATGGTGAAAGAAAAAAACGGGGCGAAAAATGGCCTGGTTTGATAGATGATACTAAATTATATGAACAAAATAGATCTTTATCATTGCCTCCGTTAGTGCATTGGCTTGACCAAGATACCCTGAGACAAGCTCTTTTGGAAGCTGGTTTTAAGGATGAAGAATTACAAATCTCTTATATCAATAGGGAAGGTCAATTCCCTCCTGACATGCTTATAAAGGAAGAGGGGAGAGAGAGTGTAGGATGTAATGCGACAAGAATAGGGCGGTAGTATGTATGAAACGGAAAGTAAGTTGGTTAATTAGTATTAAGCATTTATTTGATGAGTTTACTACTGAACAAAAATCAAAGAATCCTTTTGAAATAGTTGGTATTGAAAAAAAGGAAAATAAATCTTTTTTAATTGTTCGACTAGAGGGCCATTTAACTAAAAAAATGACTCCCGAGCAAATTATTTTAGATGATACTATCATTGATGGTTTATCTTCTAAAGAAACCAGAGCAATCACTTACTTGGCTGTATTAGAGAGGTTGGCGCCTGAGAACCACTTGATTTCTTGGGAGTTGGATCAGATATTACAAGAGTATACAGTTACTTTAAAAGACAAAAAAAATCTAAAAGTAGAAAGAAAATCTGCATCTGAAATCTCAAGGGACAAGCAAATAATAAATAAACTAACCCCAGAAGACGCAAATCGAATAGGCTATATGGCAGGAATAAATGACACCCTCAAAGACGTTAAAAATACCTGATATAATTAGTAATAAAATCTATAAATTTCCTCTAATATTTCTAGGTATTTACATTTCGTTGTTATTATCGACCGTAATATTAGCAAACCGTTTAACTCAAATTGGTGGATTTTTAGAGCCAGGTGGAATTTATTTTTTTCCACTAGCGTTCCCTATTCTTGATATTATGGGAGAAGCCTATGGCTATTCTTATCCCAGATTATTTATTTGGATCGGAGCTGTATGTGAGTTATTGTTTGCAATATCAATAACTATGGTGGCTCATTTTCCTCATCCAATATATTTCGAAAATGCCGAGGCATATAAAATAGTTTTAGACCCAACAATTAGATTTGTATTTTCAAGCCTTTTAGGAACAATAATAGGTCATTTTCTCAATATATATTTTTTATCAAAATGGAAAGTAAAATGGCGGGGGAAGGGTTTTGTTTTTCGAAGTCTTGCTGCTACAGGAGTTGGTCAGGCTGCTCTAACAATCATAGTAGATATTTGTGCCTATACGGGTAAAATTCATTATAAAAATTTATTATGGATGATGTTTTGCGGTTACACTTGTAAAATGTTGTATGCAATTCTACTGGTATTCCCATCATGGATAGTTGTTAAAAAATTGAAAAAATTAGAGCAGGTGGATTATTTCGATATAAATACGAATTTTAACCCTTTTAGACTTGAGATTGAAGACAAGGAAAATCATTTTCATAAAGATTAATTTATTATTTATACCCAAAAATTTTAAAATTTAAGGCGAGCCTCTAGAAGAGTAGCAATTATTTTATCATTAGGTGTCACTTTAATTGTGGCAATGTCATTCAGCTCAGGATTAATAGATTTAATATAGGACGCGTTGCCGTCCATTAATATTCGCTTAAAAGAAAATTTATCGGTATCGTTAAGATAAATAATAACACAATCTCTATCCTTAGGAATTTTGTTTACATCAAATATTAGAAGACAACCACACGGGAATAGTGGCTCCATACTTGATCCGATCATTTCAATAGCAAAGGTCAGACCACAATTTCTGTTTTCTAAAATAATTTCTTCTTTATTTTCAATGTCAATTTTATCCGGCCAATTATATAAATCATCCAATGACAAAATAGGCGTGGTTTTAATATCCAACTGTTTTTTTATTTGTTTTGGCAAGGTATCTGGTAAAGATTCCGTACCGATAATCTGATTTATAGTTACAGAAAAATAATTCGCTAAAATCTCTAATGTTTTCCTTCTTGGGGATTCTGTTGTTCCGGAATAGAGTTGATGTAGGGTCGGTTGGGGAAGCTTTGTAGCCTTAGCTAAGTCACTCACACTTAAGTTTCCGTGCCGAATCATAAGCTTTTTAAGATTATCTTTTAAAGACACATTAATCATACCTTTGAAAACAATAAAATTATCGTAATTATATTGACACAATAAGATTATCGTATTAAATTATCAAAACCAATAAAATTATTGGTTTTGATAATTTAAATAAATATTTTAATTGTCATAAAATGTAGTGTAATCAATTTTGAAGAAAGAATAAACACAATAATATTAGTGCTTTAATGCTCTGGTTATGTGCAATGAAATGTTAAAAGAGTAATTCATCGTTATTAAAGGAATTGAACGATTTAATAAGGCTAGTCATGCCGGAACGTGTTCACACATGGGAGCTCCTGGCTTATGAGATAAATAAAAATGAAGAAGTATTTATCTATTTGGTGATCTATTAATAATTATGAAAGCATAGTAATAGCTCTTACAAAAATATTAGAGAGAGTTGTTTCAATAATATCCAACCTTAAGCAGTCATGGAACGTGATTCATGACATGAGATATAAACTCGAATCTAAGGAGGATTATTTTAGCGTCATGGATGCAGGTAGTGCAGGTTTGCCTCTTTGTATAGCTCTTATCAATATTTATCATTTGATGAGACGTCATTAGAGCAGCAAGAAAAGGAACGGTTTTACAAACTGATAATGGAAAAAAGTTTGTAATTAAGGAATATCACATGCGTTTAACCTCGCAAGTTTGATGCATTGTTAAAAAAGAAAGGAGAAAATCATTATGATATTAGGGAAAGCAGTACCTGCGTTGTGCTTAGGGGGGCATTTACAGCAGCCAATGCTAAGGTATGCAAATATGCGCCCGAAAGTGGAATTTGCGGCAAAGGTACTGTCAGTACTTGGTCGGGTAACGGAATAGTTACAGTTAAAGGCACTAGCGTTGAAGGAGTTACTAAAGTAAATGGGATGTTAAATGCGGCGGATGCCAACTTTTCTTCTTTAAACGTAAATGGAAGTACTACTTTGTTTAATTGTAATGTTCCTTCCTCAAATTTGCAAAACACTCGATATTTTCTCAGATTCTGATCTATTTGTTAATTCAAATCTAAAAGACAACCTACAAATACATCAATACGAAGAGTAAGACTCAAGAAGTATATCTTGAGAATAATTCTGTAATGGGTGGAGATATTGTTTTTGACGATGGTCAGGGAAAGTTTATGTCCGGGGTGGTTTAAAAGTTAAGGGTAAGGTTGTTGGTTGTGGAGTAATAATGATTAAAAAGGGGTAAGGTATCTATTTTGTTAGGGAAGAATGCATGTATTTTAGAGGCAGGATAAAAGCATTATTTTAAAGTGCCTTTCCCAGTTGTCGATCATCAGATTATTTGAATGCGCATGAAGTTTTTTCACTTGGATACCCTACAAGAGAAACTATTCTGAACGAGATTATAAAAGCTGGTAGGAATGGCTTAATTCTCAACGTAGTATTCCATATCCTCGCTTCTCTCGTCCGCTAAAAAAGAATTGACTATAGCTCAATCGATCGATAAAATTGTACTTTTTTGGATCTTGGAATGCCTTTTTTGAACATCGCCGAACATTTAGAAAGCCTTAGCAACCTTCGCCACTCTAGTGAATCTTTATTAAAATCAAAAAAATTCGAAGCTGAAAAGCAAGGCTTCTCTATTTGCATCAATATTATTCAAGTTGAATTGAACTTTTACAGGGCTACAAAACATCCAGCTTACCTACATCAGGCTGAAGAAACTCTTAATGAACTTTGCACTTTAGTAAATGAAACCTCCTTAGGATTTTTTGGTGCAGATGATATTATTATAGAAGAACGTCAAAAAATAGAATTATTAAAAGAGGAACGTCTTATTCAATATTTCTCCCATTTTATGCATGAAATCAGTCACTATGCGCAAAAATCTACACATCCAATTAATATGCTTCCTTTGGAAATAATACAAAAAGTTGCAAGTCATTTAGTTGGTCATTGTAATATGACAGGGGAGCAAGAACTACAGCTTATTACCGACAATTTTCATCAACCCACTCCTTCTATTTTCTATGAAGAACGGTTCCATTTACTGCAAAAAATTGCACACATGAATGATCCTTGGAGCGAAGAGTCTCCTGATATAATTCATTTAATGCAGTTAAAAGGTGATTTTGACAAAATTTACCAACAAATTCTTGATTCATTGACTGAGTTAAAAAAAGTTGATCTAGAATTGCCAGAACAATTTTTCCAAGACACTTTAGAAGAAAAATGTAAAATAGCAGAAAAGTCCTTTAACAAACAAAAATCTTATTGGAATTTAGATGAAAAAATTAAAAATCTATTAAAGGAATATGGGAATTTAAAAGGAATCTTCACAAAAGAACAAATCGCAATAACAAAACAAACTGTAGATAAAAAAATTATTCAAATTAATGAAGACATAAGCTCTTCAAATCTTGAACCAAAAAAACAGCAATTTTTGGTTGGCCACTTAGATAAGCAAAAAATAGTGTTAAAGAATTATTTATCAAAACTAGAAGACATCAATAACCAATCTACCAAACAAGTAATTGATTCATTAAGTACTATTATTAAAAAGGAAGCGGAAGAATTTGTTTTATCTATCTCAAATGCTAAGAATGATTCAGAGCTATCTCAATGTGAAAATAGTTTTTCTTCATGTAGGCAAAAAATTCAAGAACAGATTACTAAGGTTGATAATTCTGAGTGGGTGGAGAAATTAACCAACCAATTGGATGCGTCTTATTCTCACTGTAATGAAATCTTAGGCGAAAAAAAGATTCTCATTGCCACCCAACACCAACTTCAAGATAAAAATAATTTTGTTCCGCTTATTCAATCCAAACCGGCAAACAACCAAATTCAAAATAATTACGCTTTTTCTGTGAGTAAAAACAGTGACGGTAGATATCATTTTTTTGAGGCTAGTGCACCGAAAGAATTAGTAGAACTTGAAGAATACAAAGGCGATCACTTAAAAACAAAAATACTTAATGATTTTAAATCGCGAATAGAAGGAGTTCAAACAAAACAAGGATTTAACCACATTAAGAAGGAACTACTTTCTGAAACAAACGAAAAAACAAACGTGTTAAGAACAGCACAGGGCTGCTGGTCTAGTTTTTGGGGAACTAAAACCTCATCAATAGAAGCGCTTGAAGATATGCTTAATCAGCGTGCAATACAGCCTTTTTTATAATAGATTCTCCCTTGCCTTTGTATTCTTGATTTCGCTGCTCTGTACTCAAGAATACTGGTTTCTCCACGAACTTTAGGTTGGGCGATTTTTATAATTTATTATTCCTGCTGCTCCACAGCGAATGCTGATGAAAAATCTGTAAACAACTCCAAGCTTAATTATTTATAGGATCTGGAATTAGGGAACTTCTGATCTAAGCTTGGTGTGTTCATTGGGGCTATTGGAAAAAGTGGTAACATCATCGCGTTGGCGCAGCAGGCGGTGCCTGAACAGGACATTTCAATTCTTTTGTTTAATGAGCTATTTGGCTTTGTGAACCCACTGTTATTGCTAGGGTTATACCTATTATCTAAGTCCACTCTGCACTATATTACTATTATCCCCTTATTTTTGGACTAAAATTATACAAATTTGCTTTTAGTTAAGGTTAGCTTAAGAAATTTTTAATATAATGTTCTTTAATTGTGGCTTAATAGGATAAAAATGAAAATTATATTATTAGATTTTGATGATACATTCGAAACTGAAATAAATGGCGAGATAGTCTATAACAAAATTTTAGTGAATGACCTTATTCAGGCTAAAAAGGATGGCGCTATAGTTATTGGATTTACTAATTGGTATTCATTCAATTATAAGTTAGGTTCAGTGGGAAGGGTATCGCTTATCGATGGCTTAGCAAAAAGGGGCCTTAAGTTAGATGGAATGAACACGACCTGGAATTTTTTAAATATATTTAAATTGATAAATGAATACAAATCAGAAACTCAATCGCCTCAAATGTATCTTGACAACTTGGATATTCAAGAGCGATTCGACTTATTAAATCACTATTACATAACTAATATAAAAGTTATTGAAGATGAATATCAATATATTCGTGGTAAAAGTGAATTCGGAAAAGATGCTTGTCAGGCGATGGAAGAATCGGAAAATAAGTTAAAAGAATTAACAAATACGGCGTTAACCGAGTTAGGGTTGGGAAGAAATTATAAAGAAGACCAGTATAAGAATGGTAAAGAGGAAATGTTTAGAGCTGTATTTACAGTTTTTGGTAAAGAACATGACTATTTTGTATTTGATGATAAACCTGAGGTTATTAAGGTAGCGCAGGTATTTTCTGAAAGGGAAAATATCAAAATTAATGGATTTAGGGTAGAGCGCATGCTTGAAATGAAAGGCAAAAACGAAGATGTTCAAGAACGATTTAGCTACGAAGAAGCCTTAATAAACCCAAATCTTGTAAAGCAAAAGATTGCCCTACAAAAGGATTTAGACAAATTATTTATCCCGGGGAACCTGGAGATTAACAAAAATTCTTCTCAAGCTTTCATAAGTGAAACCGTCTCATCTCTGATAGAAAAATTTGAACTTTTGCAAGATGAAAGTAAATATGAGGTAGTTTTGTCTATCGATGAGCGTTTTCAACGAGAAAAAGCAACAGGTAATGAATATGTTTATGAACGTATACAAGAGCTGAAAAAAGAGTTTATTAACCATGCCAATGGGCAGGTAACCGATAAAACAACAGCTTACCATAATTGGAAAGATGCTTTATTAAAAATTGATGCGGAATATCAACCCCTTTCCCGCACTTACTTGCAGAAAAAACACGTCTATCCCGATATTCAACAACCAATTAGTTTATCTAACGAAAGATTTAACATTTTTAGAAAGAAAAATGTGAGTACGATAAGTGGTAGCTCTTTTGCAACGGATAATAAAAATCGTTTAGAAGAATCACTTAATGATTTAGGGGAACCAAAGGAAGCTGCGGTACTCGATGGAAGCTTTACGGCCTCGACCTCCGATGGTTGGGTATTAGCTGTTGCAGATGGTTGTGGCCATCGTGATAAAGAGTCAGAAAACGAAGATATCGGTAGGACATCCTATTTTGCAGCAAAAAATGCTTGTCGTTTAATGGCTGGTTATGAGGATGCTGATAGCTTAAGTGAGAGCCTAACTAAATTGAAAGAGCGCCTTAGTAAGGAGCTTCCGGTAAAAGTCCGCGCCCATAGAGACCAATCCCTAAAGGCACAAAGAGATCAGGAACTTGAAAAAACGACGCTCGCCTGCGGCCGTGCTTTTCAGATGGAAAATGGTGACTTTCGTTTTGTCGGATTAAATATTGGGGATACCATGCTTATTGCCTATAATCCTCAAACAAGAAAATTTGAGACTATTGCAAAAGCACGACAAATTTTAAGAGGTTTTGGAAACGGTTCCCCAGCTGCACTCCCTGATTTATGCACTGAGGATCAAATGATTACCTTTGATGTCACCTTGCCAAAAGGCACTATTGTATTTGGTTTAACAGATGGAGTATGGGATTACCTGCCAATCGTGCAAAATTCACTAGAAAACCAAAG
>JACCSX010000036.1 GCA_013812775.1 Tatlockia sp.
ACAGGCGCTAAATTGCCAGAAATTCCTGCATTATTGAATAACCAGTCAACACGATTAAATTGGTCAAAAGTTTGCTTTGCTAAATGGCTTAAATCTTCGGGCTTGCTAACATCACAAACCACGCCTAAAACCTCAACTGCAGCTCCAACCCTTAGTCGCTCTACATTGTTACAAAGAGCAGTCACTGCACAGTCTGCCATAACAACATGCATGCCAGATTTGATGCAAACCTCGGCCAAGGCCAGGCCAATGCCACTTGCAGCTCCGGTTATCACTGCCACTTGTTGAATAGACTCCATTCTGACCTCCCAAATAAAGTTGTTTATAAATCATCCAGATTTTATAAACAAAATGTGTGGGATAATAGCGATCTGATACTTAGTGGTCAAGAAAAAAAAGAAAATATCAAGTCAGGCAATTGGCCTGACTTGCTCTTCTAGCGGAGCAACTTACTCCCGTCGATGGGGCGAAAGTTCAGTATTTGGAAGGCGCTTTTTTATGCGCTATTCTGTCATAACGACAACATCTTGTGCTTTAAATCCTTTGGGACCTTTATCAAGAATATAGGTTACTGCATCATTTTCGTGTAATGTTTTAAAACCGACACCCTGAATATCCTTGTAATGAACAAAAATATCGTCACCAGTCTGATTAACGATAAATCCAAATCCCTTTTTCTCATTGAACCACTTCACGTGGCCAGTTTCTCTATCCGACATTCACTATCCCCTTTTGAACTCTTATCTACCTACCAGGTAGGCCAAACATTGCCAGCATCCATTCCAGTTCAGTTCAAATCACGAACAATAACAATCTAATCTTCTCCGATAAATCTTAACTTACGCTACAATGGATACATTCACATTACAGGAATTAACCCTGCATTATGCTTAGCATAACAGTTTTTTTTTGATTGTTAATGATTTTTTTTAAAATCATCATAAGTCTAAGGTATTGATTCAAACTGAAAAATGAACTTAGGTCACACAAGATTGGCTAAAACTTAAAAGATTTGATATTTTTAGCTTTAATTTTTGACAAGGATTTTTAAATGGATAGATCTAAAGAAGCGTTTATTCGGCTGGCCTTGAAATGTCAGGTATTAAAGTTTGGTGAGTTTAGTTTGAAATCAGGTCGCCAAAGTCCCTATTTCTTTAACGCCGGCTTATTTTATCAAGGCGAAGCGTTAAGGCAACTTGGCCATTTTTACGCAAAAACTTTAATAGACCATAAAATTAATTTTGCTCATTTGTTTGGCCCAGCATACAAAGGTTTGCCTCTGGCTACCGCAACCGCTATAGCGCTTGCTGAATCAGGGATCAATACTACTGTGACCTTCAATCGAAAAGAGGCAAAAACACATGGCGAAGGAGGAACTTTAATTGGTGCTCCTCTGCAGGGAAATACAGTAATTATTGACGATGTCATTACAGCCGGAACTGCTTTTCGAGAAGCACAAGCCCTGATTAAAGATCATGGCGGCCATCTTAATTGTGTAATAATCGCCTTGGACAGGTGTGAGCGCGGATTATCAAATCAATCTACCTTAAAGGAAATTCAAGCGCAGGATATTCAAGTTTTATCTATTATCACTCTTCATGATCTCATTGCTTTTTTGGTTAAAGACGGTCAGAACAAAGAGGTCGAACGCTTAAAAGCATATCAAGCTCAATATGGTTGTTAGATTTCATCCCCGTTATCGGGGATGAAATGAGGACTAATAGGCCGCTATATCGATGGTTTTCATTCGAAAATTATGTTTTTGGCCCTGTCTTAGCACAGTGACCTTTATCCCGGCTCCCACATCAATATTCGCTAGATAATAATAAAGCGCATCATAATTTCTGATAGGATGATCATTTAAGGCAATAATAATATCGCCTATGTGTAAATGTCCCCAATTATCACGATAAGTACCTTTTAGACCAGCAACTGCAGCGGGGGTATGGGGGATAACTGTCCCGACTAAAATTCCTTTTTTAACGCCTAATTTTTTAGAAATAATTGGACCTACCCATTGAATCCCAATTCCAGATAAAATTACTCTGCCATTTTTAATAATTTGCGGTACTAAACGCGCAATATCATTAGCAGGCACAGCAAAACCAACTCCTGCGGAAGAACCTGAGCTTGAAAAAATTGCAGTATTGAGACCAATCAAACGCCCTTTGCTATCTAGCAAGGGGCCACCAGAATTTCCTGGATTAATTGAAGTATCCGTTTGAATCATTTCTCGTATAGTCACTCCGCCAGCACCAGGCACTTTTCGCCCTAAAGCTGAGATAACGCCAACGGACAGGCTGTGATCCAACCCAAAAGGATTGCCAATTGCAATTGTTTTTTGGCCTACCATCAACTCGTCTGTACGAGCGATTTCAAAAGGCAGAAATGATTTAAGCATCTCTAATGCCTTGGGCGATGTAATTGCTAAAACGGCAATATCTTTACGCGGCTCGGCACCAATGACCTTAGCCGGCACTGTCAATTTACCAATGCTTATCGATAAATTATCAGCTCCTTTTATCACATGAAAATTGGTGACAATATGACCCTGAGCATCCCAAATAATTCCGGATCCAGAGCCTGCCGGAACCTGAGTAGGTCCATAGGCTTTATTCATTACTGTGGTTAAACGATGAACATATACAACTTTCGGGGCGTATTTTTGAAAAATTTCCACTGTATTTTTTTCATTGGGCAATAATTCATCAACACTTATACTAAAAGCTGGTTGCGCAATAAGACTTGCCCAACAAACCAGAAAAGAAACAAACCCTTTACATTTCATTGCCAACTCCATATCGCTAAATTAATAAGATATCGCTTAGCCCACAGCTTCAGAAAAGCATCTTTTAAAGTACATAAAGATCATGGATTAATGCGATTGGGCTAATTATGCCTCAAATGGACTAAAATAGACAATTAAATAAGTACAAACAATCTTTATTGTGAGTTATTTTTAAGGATTGACTTGTGTTGATTGGAAGGATTTTTCTGTAAATATCCATGGAAACAACAACATCAACTGCATAAAAAGCGACTGGAATTTGGCAAAATCCAATCCATATTAATGCAGATGATAGAGTTGTGTATGTATATCTATTGCAAAATAGCGGCTAAAGGCTTGATAAGAATCAATTACCGGCCAGTCATCAGCCTTATCACACATTCTTAACATTTCAGCTTCAAAAATAGTGTGATAGTAATTTTTAACAAAAGACTTTATGTCTGCAAGACTTGTGAATGATTTCACAAGAACTGTCGCATTTTCTGCTAAATGAGATAAATTAATGCGTTCCAAAACGGGATTAAGCTCAGAATCTTCTTCAATTGCTGAACGCAACCATTTGAGTAAGACTGAACGCGGTTTAACCCTTATTAGATGCTGACCATTCGCCAATTTCGGTTCCATAAATACAATTTGGGAATGTAATTCAAATTTGAAGCAACATAAGAAATCAAGAAAAGTGCCTTCAATTTTGTTACGTGCTCCTTCATCTATCCATCGACTAATTTCATTTCGAAACATGGTAACAAAATGACGTTCAATTTCATTCAAAGTGTCTTCATCACTTTCTTGTTTAGCAATTACATAAGCTGTACTATCCATTTGCAGCAAACGCAAATTAGGTAATTCAACACCGGGCAATTGCGAGGCAAGAAAGGTCAAAAACATCGGGGTGGGCTTGAGGATTATTACTTCCCATTGGTTCTGTTTCATGACGCGCTCCTTGATTTTAATGACTCATCCTGAGTACAACTAAAAAGCAAAATCAACGTCTTACCACTAAATCATTTTTTTTGTGGGGTTTAACAGATTACTCTCAGCAGAAAACAATAGCAAGTATCTAAATTATTTTTCCAGCAATTTCAATTAAAATGGACCTCTCATCGGTGAAGATCCGGATTAGATCGCAAGGCAATAATTCCCCCTTTTTTTTTGGCTTTGAATTGTACAAATAACATCCTAAGCTTGACATGGTTTCGGTTATCTATATCCTAGCCACTTTATTCTACTTTTGTTCAAATTATGAAATCTCTAAAGAAAATCCTTGCCGCCTTAATTGCAGTTATCCTCACCGCAACAATCCTTCTCTGGATTCTTGCAAAGTCAGTCAAACCAGAAGTTATAAAAAATTACGTAAGTTCTCAACTCTCGGAGCTAACTCACCAGAATAGCAAAGTAGAAGGTGATATTTCCTGGCAAGTGTTTCCACGTCCAGGGATTAAAATTACCAAAATCCAGATTGGTGATGCCAGCAGTCCCCAAAATTATTCTGTTAAATTAGAAAATCTGCTTTTCAATCTAAAAATTACTCCTTTATTAAGCGGTAAACTTGTTTTTAGCGAACTAAAGGTGGATGGATTTAAAATTACTATCAATCCTGCAGCACTTCCTAAAGTCATAATTAACGAGCAAGAAGAGGAAGAGCCGCAGGATAAGGATGTCAAAAACAATTTGACAGAACAGTTTGCTATTGAGCGGTTTTTATTGAGTCGTGGCCAAATAAGTATTATAGAAAATAAACAAACAATTTCCCTGTCTGGCTTACAGATTGGAGGCGAGCAATTTAATCTGCAAAAAATGGTATTTCCTTTACAATTTAAAAGCAATATTGAGTTGTCGGAGGATAGCCATACAATTTTAAAAGCCTATGCAAATTTTAAAGGATCTATAAGCCTCTCTCCTTCGGTATTTTCAAACCCTATTACTGTACTGCAAAATACTCCTTTAGATGGCGTTATTTCTTTCCAGAATGTCAAAATAAAGCAGTTTAAAATAGCTAAGATATCTGCTCATGCTAAAACAAAACCGGGGGTACTTTTTTTAAATCCTCTAACCTTTAATCTATACAATGGTGAATCAGTTGGTGATCTTAATTATGAGTTTGCTAGTAAAAAACTTACTATAAATCAAACTGCTACTAATCTGGATAGTTCTAAATTCATATCCGATTCGCTCAATAAATCCTTAGTAAAAGGCAGTCTGGATTTGTCACTGCATGCACAAGCAAATTTACAGCATGAAAATTGGCAGGGAAGTACTACCGGAAATGGAAGTTTCACAATTAAAAATGGTTTAATTGAATCAATTAATTTAGATAAGGTTGTTGTAGAAACTGGCGATAAAATTTCTAAACTATTTGCCATAGAAACAGTTAAAAAAGAACGAGCTCTCGAACTAGGCCAATTCAATAATCCTGAGTTTTTTAAAGGCGGTACTAATTTCAATTTATTGACTTTTCAATACCAACTTAAAGATGGAAAATTGGAATCCAATTCATTAGTGTTGCAAACAGATAAACTGCAGTTAAAAGGAGAGGGTAGTCTGGACTTGAATAACGAAAATCTGTATTCAAACTTATTTGCGAAAGTTACATTCCTGGAAGCAGGTCTCAATAAAATTCAACAGTTATTGGGTGGCAGCTTTCCTATTCTAATTAGTGGTACTTTATCTGAGCCAAGAGTTATACCTGATCTACAAAAAATCAATCCTATTCTTACCAGGATTTGGTTAAAGGACAGCCTAACTAAACCTGTTAAACAACTAGGCAATACTCTGAAAATAATTTTGGATAATGGCCAGAATCTATTATGATTCAGGAGAAATTCAGCCGCCCTCTTCTTCAGTGGTTTGATTCTCACGGTCGCAAAGAACTGCCTTGGCAGCAGCCGCGGACTCCTTATCGAGTTTGGATTTCTGAAATCATGCTGCAGCAAACGCAGGTAAAAACAGTTATTCCTTATTTTAATCAATTCATGGCTAAATTTCCCGCCCTAGTTCAACTTGCAGCGGCGCATGAAGATCAGGTTTTAGCCCAGTGGTCAGGACTTGGCTATTACAGCCGGGCGCGTAATTTGCATAAAACAGCCCAAATTATTTGTGAAACTTATAAAGGTGAATTTCCATCCCAATTGGAAAATCTTATTAAATTACCTGGAATTGGACCATCGACTGCTGCTGCAATTACCTCACAAGCCTTCAATCAAGCCACTGCCATTTTGGACGGTAATGTAAAGCGTGTACTTTGTCGCTATTTTTTGGTGGAGGGCTGGCCAGAACAATCGGTGGTCAAACAAAAATTATGGCAACTGGCACAGCAATGTATGCCGAAAGAACGATGCGCGGATTACACGCAAGCCATTATGGATTTAGGAGCAATCTGCTGTACAACAAGAAATCCAAACTGTGCTAACTGCCCTCTACAAACGGGTTGTGTAGCCAAAGAGCAAAATTTGGTAAGTCTTTATCCACATAAAAAAGTAAAAAAACCCTTGCCTGTAAAGCAACAACAATTCCTTTTGTTACATGACCTCGACAATAAGATTTATCTTGAAAAAAGACCGCCTACCGGAATTTGGGGCGGCCTATGGTGCTTACCAAGTATTGATATTGATCTTTGTCCAAGCGAATATATTGCCAAAATTTATGACTTCAGTTGTTTAAAACATCAGGAGCTGCTCTATATACGGCATAGTTTCAGTCATTTTCACCTGGAAATCAGCGCTAAGGCCTTGGAAATTGAAAATAAGGGTAAGATGATCGCCGAAGGCTCGGGAAAATGGTTTGCAAATATAGAAATAAAGGAATTAGGACTTGCAAAGCCTGTCATGGATATTATTAATTATTTTTTCAAATAAGGGGATCTACAAGGGGACCCATGAATTTCATAATTAATTAGCCCCCTTTAATTCCTCTATTTCCTCAGCCGATCTGCGGCGATTGTAAAAAACCATAACCAATAACAACAAGCCCGCCATTGCCAGGATGCAGATTTCACCCTGATAAAGTTGTACTAATGAGGCATCTTTCCATTGCGCCAATATATAATAAAACAAGATGATAATCGCACCAGACAAGGAATTGAATAAGGATTGTACCCTGCCTTGATAGTCTATATCGGTCATTTCTTGTGCTAAAGTAGTTAGCAATGCCCAAGATGAAAATACAAAACCAATAAGAAAATGGTAGAAAATCGCCCAGTGCACACTTTGAGTATGACTAAACAAGTAAAACGCTATTAAACCCAAGATAACCTGGCCAAAAATAACACGAATTAAAGAAAACCTACCAGCTAGCCAAGGGCTTAAAAATCCTCCCACAACGATACCAGCTGAAAGCATAGCTTCAAGCCAACCAAACTGTGCTACTGAACTATGCAATACAACTTTGGCAAAGGGAGCAAGTAATACAGGCGCTGTCATATAACAAATAAAAAACAATCCCTGAACAAAATAAATCAGTAAAAGAGGCATGCGTTTCACTATATATCGCCCACCCTGCACAAATTGCTGAAGGAACGATTCTTTAATTTTATTTGCAATCTTCAGAGGTTGATAAGGAATCAACCATAACAAAAGGGTTGCCAATAAATAACAGAGTCCATTAATCATAAAACAGGTTGCAAATGAAGTGGTTGCTAGGATTAATCCTGCTCCGCCCATACCTAGAACGGCCCCAATTTCATAGGCAGTATCGACCATAGCATTAGCATAGAGCAGCTCATCACCTTCACTGACCAGTTCCCTTACGAAAGTCATTGCCGTGGGGATATAAGCGGCTAATAAAGTCCCCAGTATTATTGCTAAAATATAGATCCCGTAGGAACTTATATGGTTCTGATAAGCAATTAGGGCAAAGCAAAAAAGACAGAGGGCTCGAATTCCATTGGTAAGGAGTAACATCAATTTACGGTTACATCGGTCAGCGAGCACCCCTAAAAAAGGGCCAAATATGACATTAGGAAGCCAGAAGCAAGTCATTAATATTGCCGTAGAAACTACTGAAGCATCAAAACGCATCAACACCCAAATCATAATGATATAGGTTAAGCCATTTCCGAACATGGCAAGCGCGCAGCTTAGAGTGAAATACCTAAATGATGCGTTTTTGAAGAGGTGTAGCTGTTTACTAAACATAATATTAACCGTGCTGCTATTTAAGACAGAATTGGATGCATTCTTATTAACGATTTATTGAATTTGATACATTTTACTACATATGGCACAATATGTAAATATTTTAGACATATAAATACCATTATTTATTATTGTGTTAAATGTTAAATAAAGTATCATCAATTGCTAATAATTATTGAGTACAGGCATGATGATTATATTTACCTTTGTATTAAGTCTTATTGCCTTATTATGGTCCGCAAACCATCTGGTTACCGGAGCATCTGGTGTGGGCCAGCACTATAGACTTCCACCCTTAATAATCGGCTTAACCCTGGTAGCCTTAGGAACATCAGCACCTGAAATCATGATAGCCATTAGTGCTTCTATGGAGGGCTTCAATGACATTGCTATCGGTAATGCCATCGGGACGAACATTGCTAATATTGGTTTAGTCCTGGGTTTAACTGCTCTTTTAAAACCTTTAAAAATGAATTCAACGCTTATGCGTCGTGAGTTTCCCTTACTTTTTCTGGTAATGCTCTTTACCTACTCAATAATGCTCAATGGCTATCTTAACATTCTAGATGGTTGTTTATTTTTGATAGCCTGTGTGGCGCTAATTCTTTATTTTATTTATATCTCTAGAAAGTCTCGGCCCGAAAAACAGTTAGCAAAAGAATTTCAAAAGGCGAGCATAGGCAAACGCTCATTTAGCCTTCATGTTGTAAGCCTTCTCATTGGTCTTATTGTTTTGCCTATTTCTTCCCGATATTTAGTCCAGTCCTGCGTTTTTATGGGGCAGTTACTTGGAATTAACGATCTGGTTATGGGTTTAACTGTTGTAGCTATTGGGACTTGTTTGCCTGAACTGGTAACCTCCATAGTAGCGGCAGTAAAAGGTGCTGATGATATAGCCGTTGGAAATATTCTTGGTTCCAATATGTTTAACTTGCTTGCTGTCATGATTTTTCCAAGCCTTATTCACCCCGCCGCAATCAGCAATGCTGTTTTATGGCGTGATATTCCGGTTATGTTTATAACTACGCTGATACTTTTATGGATTAATTATCATAATAAACAGCGTATTGCCCGCTGGCACGGTGGAATTTTGGTGCTCGTTTATTGTTGTTATATTGTTTCGCTTGTTATTAGTGCTAAGGTTCACGGCTAAAATCCCCACCTTATCTCGAGCAGCGAGAGATCTCGTCGAGTGGTATTTGACTATCTGATAAGATCTCATTGGAATCATATAATTTCAGCACATTTAATAACATCTCAACACAGCATCTGTTGCATAGTAAAGCGTTGAACTGCCAATGCCACCACAGTCAATACGGATTGATATCTTTATACAAATATGATACAGTTTATCCACTTTGAAAGCACCAAGAAACCTCGATGTTAACTAAAAATGAAATAAATAAACTGTCTAAAATTCATTTTGAAATCAAGGAAGAAAAAGATTTAGATAGTTGTATTGAACAGTTAGCGAATGAGATTAAACACTGCTCAATACATTTCACTGCGAACCATCTTCCTGAAGCAAAACTAATTACACTTCAACATAATTTAAAATCTCAAAAAACGCTGAGGAACTTGGCTCTGACAGCAAACTTGTCATGCCAGGATAGCTCAAAGATGATTGCAGAGCTTTTTGGAAGCATCTTGGAATGTTTAAAACATTCCTTGGAAGCACTAACTTTTAGAGGGGTTTATGGGCAAAATACCTGCTCCCATTTAGCTCAACTTATTTATTGTCACCGGCCACGATTACTAGCCCACTAAAGTCATAGTTGGGCCACAATTACTAGCCCACCCTCTGGCCACCTCTGAGTTCCACTTTGGAATACCAAAAAATAGC
>JACCSX010000008.1 GCA_013812775.1 Tatlockia sp.
ACAAAGTATTGATGGAGTCGGGACCAAAATGATGGTCGCCAGGATGATGCAAAAATTCGATACAATTGGCATTGATTTAGTCAGCGCCACCACTAATGACATCATTGTATTAGGTGCTAAACCGCTCACTCTCCTTGATTATATTGCCAATCATAAGTTAAATCCCAAAATTGTTGAAGAAATTATTAAGGGTATGGTTATCGCCTGCAAGGAAAACGGTATCTCCTTAGTCGGCGGTGAAACCGCTGAAATGCCAGGTACCTATCTGGCGGGTGAACTTGATTTAGTAGGTGTGATTACTGGTGTTGTTGAAAAAGCAAAAGCGATAGAAGGCAAAGACATTCGAGAAGGTGATATTGTTGCGACTTTTCCTTCAAGCGGCTTGCACACCAACGGCTATTCTCTCGCTAGAAAGCTCCTTTTTGAAATTGCCGGTTACACGGTGGATTCTCAATTCCCGGATTTTAGCCACAGCATAGGCGAAGAGCTTTTAACACCCCACCTTAATTACACCAAACCGATTTTAACTATTTTAGAAAAAAATGTTGCGATTAAAGGTATGGCGCATATTACCGGTGGCGGTTTATTGGAAAATATACCGCGAATTTTACCTAAAGGCTGTTCAGTTGAAATCCATAAACAACAGATTCCTGAACTTCCTGTTTTTAATTTGCTCCGAAAACTGGGTAATCTGGACGATAATGAAATGTATCGCACTTTCAACATGGGTGCCGGGATGGTTCTCTTTTTATCGCCAGAGGCTCTTTCTCCAATTCGTGAGATCCTTCTTGCATTCCCTTCCTTTCCTCTTTATGAAATTGGTCGAGTTATTAAAGGTGACCAAAAGGTAGTTTTATTATGATTAGAATTGGCGTAATTCAGTTTCCCGGTTCAAATTGTGAGCGTGAAACCGGCCTAGCTCTAAAACGTGCTGGTATGGAACCCGTCGAGTTTTTATGGAATGAATCTTTAGACAAGCTAAGAAGCCTGGACGGTTACGTCATCATAGGTGGGTTTTCTTACGAAGATCGTTCGCGCGCTGGCATTATTGCTGCCCTCGACCCTGTCATGCAGGAAATTAAGGCCCAAAGCGAAAAAGGGAAACCCGTTCTGGGAATCTGTAATGGCGCGCAAATTCTTGTTGAAAGTGGTTTGGTTCCTGGATTGGAAAGCAATTTATGTTTAGCCTTAACCGAAAATAAGCGCATCGTGGAAGGTAAAATAATTGGCACTGGTTTTTATAATGCCTGGACAACAATGCGTCTAACCTCCAAGCATCAACACAATGCCTTTACTCGCCACCTATCTCCCTCTGATCTAATCCATTTACCCATTGCGCATGCAGAAGGACGCTTTCTTATCCCTGATGAGCTCTTGCAAGAATTAGAGAAAGAAGGCTTAAATCTCTTCCAATATTGTGATGCAGAAGGAGAAATTAGCAATAATTTCCCGATCAATCCAAATGGATCCGCAGGCAATATTGCCGCCATAAGCAATAAAGCGGGAAATGTGATGGCGATGATGCCTCATCCAGAGCGAACAACCAATGGCGACCCTATTTTTAAGTCGATGCGCGACTATATTGTGGATACTCAGAAGGATTTAACTGAAAAACAACCAAACCGCTTTGTTACTAAAGAAGCCATAAGGCCAAAACACTATAAACAAAGTGCAGGCAATCAACAGAGTTTGGTCAAATTAATGATTGCTGATAACCAAGCGTTGACCGTGCAAAAAACACTAAGGCGGCTTGGTTTTCCAGTCACAGTGAATCGTTACGAACATTGGGAAATCGAGTCTGACTCCCCTGAAGGTGTTGAACTCTTAAAACAATCAGGACTCTTATACTCAGATCGAAAACAACAGGAAATTAGCAAGGATGAATTCAATTCGGATCCGGCGTTATCCTATCTTGTACGTTCACATGAAGATCTTAAAGGGCAGCAAATTCTGCAAACAATTGCAGCACATTATGCAATTCCGCAAATTAAGCAAATTAATCATGGTGTTGTCTGGCAGTTTAACTCTAACAAAGCCAAGATTTCAGAGCTGATAGACAATATTTTATTAACTCATATCATTGGAAATATTTATGCACACGAATATTACAGCTATGTCTACATATAAGAATAAAATTCAATCAGCACTCTCTTTGTGTCTGGATCAAACCAATTTACCCTTAGGTGAAAAATACCAGGGAAAAGTAAGGGATTCTTATGATCTTGGTGATCAGATCCTCTTGATCACCACAGACAGACTTACCGCCTTTGACAGACAACTGGCTCTTATTCCCTTCAAGGGAGCAGTACTTAATTTAACCTCTGCCTGGTGGTTTGAACAGACAGCGAAGTTAATACCCAATCATATAATTGCCGTACCAGATCCCAACGTAGTTATCGCAAAAAAATGCAGCGTTTTCCCCATTGAATTCGTAGTTAGAGGATATATCTCTGGAACAACATCGACCTCTTTATGGACACAATATAAAAACGGCGTTCGTGACTACTGTGGTATCCGATTTCCTGATGGTTTAAAAAAGAATCAAAAACTGTCTGAACCAGTTCTAACACCAACAACCAAAGAAACAATTCACGATCGCCCCATTGCTCCTGCTGAAATTATTTCAGAAGGCTGGATGAAAGAGGAAGATTGGTTGGAAGCCTCAGCACTTGCTCTTAAATTATACCATCGAGGCGTTGATCTAGCTGCAAAACATGGCCTGATTTTAGTAGATACCAAATATGAATTTGGTAGAGATAAAGCAGGCAATATTATTGTCGTAGATGAAATTCATACGCCGGACTCAAGCCGCTATTGGCTAGCAGAAAGCTATGAAGCCCGCATTGCCGAAGGCTTGGAACCAGAAAATATCGATAAGGAATTTTTACGATTATGGTTTTCAAAAAATTCCGATCCCTATACGGATGAAAAAATGCCAGAAGCCCCGCAAGAGCTAATTGAAGAGCTTTCTTCACGTTATATACAACTTTATGAACGAATTACTGGCAACAACTTCTGTTTTGCAGACCATGAAGAACCGGCGGAACAACGAATTATGAGAAATATTGCCAATTACTTGAGGTAACGTTAAACAATGTGTGGAATAGTCGGCATTTACAGCCATGAACCAGTCGCCTTTGAGCTTTTTGAAAGCCTTATTCATCTGCAGCATCGCGGTCAGGATGCTGCAGGTGTACTCACCTGCGACCAGCGTTTTTATACAAAACACGGGATTGGTCTTGTAAGAGAAATTTTTAACCCCGAAAACATTGCACAGTTAAAAGGGAACATAGGCATTGGCCACGTCCGTTACCCTACCGCCGGCGGATATACAGAATCTGATGTACAACCCCTATGGATTGGCTCCCCTCGCGGTATAGCACTTGCCCATAACGGCAATCTCACTAATTACCAGGAATTGGCCGATGAAATTCGTTTAAAACAACATCGCCATCTGAATTCTTCACTTGATTCTGAAGCAATGCTGTTGATGCTTGCTGATCAATTATCAAGCGGTTCTTATGCCAATGAAGAGGATGACGATTTTTTTGAATTACTCTGTAAAGCCGTTCAACATATTTTTAAACATATTGAAGGTGCTTATTCCATTGTCACAGTAATGATTGGTAAAGGATTGGTCGCCTTTCGTGATCCGCATGGCATACGCCCCCTTGTTTGGGGAACGCGTGAAAATGCGAATGGCCAAGTGGATACAATTTTTGCTTCAGAGACAACTCCTTTTTACGCCTTGGGTTTTAAGCCACAAGGCGATCTCCTGCCTGGCGAGGTTGCCTACGTTGATCTCTCAGGCAAAATGCACCGTCGAGTATTGCAAACAGCGGAATTCAGACCCTGTGTGTTCGAGTATGTGTATTTTGCGCGTCCGGATGCAACCCTTAATAATGTCAGTGTCTATCGCGCGCGTTTAAGAATGGGACAAAACCTTGCCCAGCAATGGAAGGACAAATACCCTGAACTAATCCCTGATGTGGTAATACCAGCACCCTCGACAGCTAATACAGCAGCCCTGTCTTTCGCTCATGAGTTGGGCGTTCGTTATTCAGAGGGTTTGTATAAAAATCCCTTCATTGGCCGAACTTTTATAATGCCGAATCAAAAAGCACGTAGCCGCTCAATTCGCTATAAATTAACCCCGCAACGCACTGAAATTGAAAACAAAGTGGTTATGATTGTAGATGACTCCATTGTCCGCGGCACAACCTCGCGAGAAATTGTCAAAATGATCCGAGAGTTTGGCGCTAAGAAAATCTATTTTGCTTCAACATCACCAGCGCTTAAAAATCCCTGCTTCAGTGGTATCGATATTCCTTCTCGCAAAGAATTGATAGCAGCCAATCTTTCTGAAGAAGAAATAGCGGGTTTCCTCGGGGTAGATGCCTTAATGTACCAATCCCAGGAAAATCTGGTGGAAGCAGTCACGCGGCGTGGCGATCATCATATTAAAAAACCTTGTATGGCCTGTATGGATGGTGATTATTTTTGTAACAAAATCACAGCAAAAAAAATGCAGCAATTAGAACAAGAACGTGAAGCAAGCAGAGTACCTAATATTGATAAGATAGGAGATTACACAGAATGAAAATTCTTGTCATAGGTTCAGGCGCCCGCGAACATGCAATCCTTAAAGCCTTGGAACGCTCAGCTCAGCCCAAAACACTTTATTGTTTTGGTACAACTCTAAACCCCGGCATTGCCCTCCTATGTGCGCACTACTCGGTTGGTGATGTTTGTGATTCTGCAGCAATTCTTGCAAAAGCCAAATCCTGGGAAATTGACTTGGCGATCATTGGCCCTGAGGCCCCGCTTGCTGAAGGCCTGGCTGATCGCTTTTGGCAAATGGACATTCCTACCATTGGTCCAAAAAAAAATCTGGCTCAAATTGAAACCTCTAAAGAATTTGCTCGTGATCTTATGAAGAAATACGAGATTGCCGGCCTACCTCATTATCAAAAATTCAACTCTCTTGACAAGGTTGAAGATTTTCTGCATGAACTAGGTCATAAAAATTATGTGATTAAAGCAAATGGTCTGATGGGTGGCAAAGGAGTAAAGGTAGCCGGCGAACATTTGCATTCCATTGCTGAGGCAAAATTGTTTTGCAATGAAATACTCAGAAAAAAACAGACCTTTATAATTGAAGAGAAATTAATTGGTCAGGAATTTTCCTTCATGTGCTTTGCAGATGGCAAAAAACTTATACCGATGCCCTTGGTGCAAGATCATAAACGTGCCTACTCTGGCGACTTAGGCCCCAATACTGGCGGTATGGGCTCTTATTCCGATGCTAATCACAGCCTGCCCTTTCTGATTGATGAAGAAGTCGAGCAAGCCCTGGCAATTAATAATGCGGTCTTTCATGCGCTTTCAAAAGAGTGTAATGAACCCTATATCGGTATTTTATACGGCAGTTTTATTGCCACTCAAAAAGGGATTTATGTCATTGAGTTCAATGCTCGTTTTGGCGATCCCGAAGCCTTAAACGTTTTATCGATTCTCGAATCTGATTTTTTAGAGATTTGTCAGGCCATGATTACCGGCAGTTTAACTAAGCAAAATGTGCAATTTGCGAATCAGGCAACCGTTTGCAAATACGCAGTTCCCGAAGGTTATCCCGATAATCCAATGAAAAATTTTGTTGTTGATTTTTCCAGGGTTTCGGATCAAACAAACTTATTTCTTGCCTCCGTGCACAAAAGTGATCATATGTTAGTCGCAGCAGGTTCTCGTACAGCCGCCTGTGTTGGTATAGCAGACAACATCTTTGCCGCAGAAAAAAAAGCGGAATACCAGGTTTCGATGATCAACGGTCCCTTGTTTCACCGCGAAGACATTGGTACTGAACATTTAATTCAAGATCGTATTGCTCAAATGACAAGGTTGCGTTCCTCATGACTCGCCTGGCAATCCTGGGGTCTACACGTGGCACTAACCTTAATGCGCTTGTGGAAGCAATTAACAAGAGACAATTAAATGCCTCTATTGAGCTTGTTATTGCTAATAAAGGTGATGCGCCAATTTTGGAAAAGGCAGATAATTTTAATCTTAAGGCGCTCTTTGTTGACCCTCAAAATTTAAGCCGAGAAGCTTACGATCAGCACTTATCAAGAATACTAAGCGAGCATAATATTGATCTTGTTGTATTGGTTGGTTACCTGCGTATTTTATCTTCACAATTTGTTTTAGCTTGGCAAAATAAAATAATTAATATCCATCCTTCGCTATTACCAGCTTATTCAGGACTGATGAATTTAGGAGTGCATCAGGCAGTCCTTGATGCTGCTGAAACAGAAACCGGTTGCACTGTCCATTTTGTCACGGAAGAAGTGGATGCCGGTCCAATTATTTTGCAAAAAATTTGCCCGGTTTTGAAAGAAGACAAGGCTGAAACATTAAAAGTGCGGGTTCAACAAATGGAAGGTGCAGCGCTAGTTGAAGCTATAAAAAAAATATCTACATCCTAGGTTGGACCGCGATGCAACAAATCGCTTTGATGAAGAAGATGCGCAGAGCAAGAGTTGGGTCAAAATGACCCAACCAACAATATAATTTAAGGAGTAATTATGTCGAATATATTAGTTTCTATTGTAATGGGTTCAAAATCAGATTGGTCAATTATGGAAAACGCCAGCCTCACTCTTGATAGCCTGAATATACCCCACGAGGTAAGAGCTTTATCTGCGCATCGGACTCCAGACGCCTTATTTGAGTATTTAAAATCAGCAGAAGAGCGAGGCGTGGAAGTGTTTATCGCAGCCGCTGGCGGTGCAGCCCATTTGCCAGGCGTCGTTGCTGCTAAAACCGTCCTGCCAGTATTAGGTGTACCTATGCCATCCTCTACTTTTAGCGATGGTCTTGACGCACTTTTGTCTATTGTCCAGATGCCAGCCGGAATACCAGTAGGAACCCTGGCTGTCGGTAAGGCAGGCGCCATAAACTCTGCAATTTTAGCAGCCTCAATTCTTGGTAATAAATACCCTGAATATCAGGAAGCAGTCAAAAATCATCGCGCAGCTCAGGCAAAGAAAGTGCTGGAAAATTCGGTGGTTAAATAGATATTCATTCTCTGGCTTAACCGTATGAGGGATGTTATTACAAAGTGATTTACTCCAAATAACTCCCTTGATATCTCAATTTTTATTAGAAAATAAATTTTTAAAAAAATCCTATAGCCTATATCCAGAAAGGGTTACATGGGGTTAAAATTTAAAAAGTATTATTTACAGACCAATCCGACTCCCCGGTAAAAAGGCAGTTGATCGTAAAGAGATACTGAGAAATGCGCTAAAAAGGATTAATCATGCGAACGATGCTGAAAGCCTTGCTGCATAAAGGTTTTACCGTCAATACTAACAAACCAGTGCTATCTGGTTAGAACCTCATGAAGAAAAATATCTGAGATATAGTGGTTATAAACTGACCTAAGTGTCTCCTGCCTGCTACTACATACAGCAGCCAACTTCTGTAGTTTCTTGGTCTTCCTCTTCACAACAGATTAAATGCATCAGATAAGACAAGTTTTCACAAAGCCACTCTATAAATAGAACTAGCCAATTCATTGAATGATTATTTTCCGAGGAATTCATTTCCACCGAATTAATATTAGTTTCCTCTTCTAGTGGATAAAGATCCGCTTTTTCATCAGCTTTAGAAAAAAAAGACGATTGTATCAGATGTTCTGTGCTAATTGATAATGTGCTGTTTTCTTCAATTCTGTCTTCAAATTCTAATTGCAGATCATTTGTATATTCTGGGGGATAATATAACGTTAATCCCTGGCATCCCAATGACCAGCGAGATTTTATGAAAAAATCTCTAAGTTCCAATTCTGATTTTGCTTGGTTATTTTTTTGGTAAAAGCAAGGTAAATAGGATTTTAATTGCTCTTGAAAGTAATAAACCAGCTCTTTTTCAACCTCAGTGTTGGTCTTTGTGCCGTCGTTAAGGTTGAGAGCTAATTGGATTATATTATCGGCAATATTAGGATCTTGCAGCATTTCTATAATAGCTTTCGTAAAAAATAGGCTATATAAAGTGCAATTATTGTCTTTTTCATGAGCTTGAAGGTGATGAGAAACATCAAGAAAGTGAGCCTTTTTATTAAAATCAATTAAGATTGATTTCCTAAACAACCCATCTCTAAATAATCTAAATACACGATCAATAGACGGATCCTTTAGTGCATTCTTATAGTCTGGTAAAGAGCCGTAGACATCTATGAAACAAATCTCTTTTTCTTCTTCATTAACTA
>JACCSX010000060.1 GCA_013812775.1 Tatlockia sp.
GTAAGGCCAGTGAGTCATTCTTAAATCAAACATTTAGCCAGTTAGATCTTCATGAAGATTATGTCTTCTGGGTTCGTGAGCGTGAAATGACAAAGCAAGTGTATCAGGGAAAAAATTTCGCAAAAATCTGGCAACGTGATCCGAATATGGTTAATAAATATCCCCTTATTTGGCTTGATTTTTTGGAGGACACACGTAAAGAATTTTACATGCAGCAGCTTCAACAACGGCATAATGAAAACTATAATAATCCTGAACTAAATCTTGTGTATTACCAAATCAAAAAGCCTGATAATTCTGTCGAATATATTATTGATAATTGCTTTAAATGCATCAGCGCCGACAACCTTATCTACATTGTAGGTATAGCAAAAAAAATATCGCCTACTAGTTGGATAGCTATTGATCAGGATAACACCTTAATTTATCAGGAATTTGATAAATCAATAGAAGAGGATTTTTTTAAATTATTAAAATCCCACTTTTGCATTATTCCTTTTGATCAGATCAAAGCAACCAAAACGCTTGCTAGTTTTCAAGAAAAAATACTAGCAGAAGGCATCCTATTTTCAAATCGAGAAACTGAAACCCTTTATTATTTATGTCTGGGAAATACTGCAAAAGAAACAGCTAAAATAATGTCCATATCATCAAGAACAGTTGAAACTTATATTGATCAGATAAGAATAAAAATAAATGGTAAAAATCGACTCGATATAGTTGGAAAATTTTCAAGATACTTAGAACCCTCGTAACTTTACGGATACAAATTCAGTAGATAATAAATTAGCTTAGAAAGCTTTTATTATTTATAGGTGAAAAAAATATGCCCAACTATATAAATGGATTACCGGCTATTGATAAGATTGAAGATCTAAAGGCTAATATACTTAATGAATTTCTTTCCCTAGGCATTTGTTATGTAAGAAAAGAAATCGTTAGCGAAACGGAAGATATTTTCAACTGCATAAGGGAAAAATCCTATCAATTTTTCAGTCAAACCCGGCAAGAAAAATCCAAGGTACAGGAATACAATGATAGACGAACTATTGCATTAAAAGAACATGTAGAACGCTTGTCTTTTCCACTAATAAAACCACCCCACCACTTGGAGAATGAATCCAAATCTCTTTTGATAGCACAAGAAAATTTACTAGTAAAAATAGTAAATCCGCTTATTTTAAAGATATTCAATAATTTTGGAAAAGCGGAAATAGCATCGAATCTAATCGGATCTGAAGAAACCTATTTTTCAATTGTGTTCTACCCGGTATGTGAAAATAATGAAGAAAGCCCCCTAGTCGGATTGAAAAAACATAAGGATTTAGGCTTGCTCACCGTATTATCGCTAACTGAACCAGGTCTAAAAAGAAGAGTAAGCAATGACAAAAAAATGCATGAATGGATAGATGTTAAAGCAGATCCCGATTATTTTGTTCTTATTTGTGGAAAAACTCTGCAATTATTGCTAGGAAAGGACAAATGCCATGCCCCATCTCATAAAGTTGAGCTCAAAGAAGAAAAACGATTATCAATGGGAATGTTTTTTAATCCACAAGCATCTCTGCCCATCAAAAATATTTTTACAGGCGAACAATTGTTTGAAAATTTCATTCCAGACTACATTACACAAATGATGTCAAAATATGGTTAACAGGCCCCAATAGCCTCTAAAATCACGCGATGAAACAATCGATTTCACCCACTATGTGGGGTGTTTAAGGATAAAAGAGCGGGTAAATTAATATGCCGCCTCCGTAAAATTACGGAATGTCTAATACTTACAATAAATTTACAATCGCCCCATTGCAGCACTTTATGTTCTGTAATAAGGCAAACTTCTATTATTTATTAATAGAAGTTTAATAGAATCATTGTATTAAACAGGAATTCATATGAAAATTTTAGAACAAATTTTACTAGAACTTGATCCAAAAAATCTCGATGCCAGCATGAAAATTCTTCAAGATCAACTCGATTATTACACAAACCACAACATGGAAACCAAAGGAATTAGTTTGCTGCCTGTGCGTGACCTGTTATCTAAACAGTGTACGGATGAAAGTCTTCGTAAACAGGGATATATTTTAACAATTGCGCAATTTAAAGAAGATTGTGCAAAATTTATTAAATTGGCTGATAGTGATCCTATTTTGTATAACGCTTATTTAAAGCGACTACACCGTAGTTATCAAGTTCTCCTACAAAACTATGTGATAGGTAACATCAAAAATGCTGGACTGGTTGGCGAGATGAAAGCGCTTTTTTCAGACACCTTACAATCTTTTTATCAGGGCAGTAATAACAAAAAAATGCCTGAAAAACTCAGAAATGATATCGAAGAGCAACTGGGCTCTGAAGTGAAGCAGCTATATATGAGTTGGCATAACAATAAACCCAAAAAACTCAGAGACGATATCCAAACAGAAGTGACTAGCCTATTAGCCAAGCAATTACTAGCCGATTGGCAAAATAAGGGCTTGCATCCTTCAATTACTAAATATTTGGAGATGGAAAAAAATACAATTAATTCTATTGAAGTGCTAATAGAATGGTTTCGTAAAAAACAATTATTAGCTAATCAAAGTAAAATAAATAGCCAGGTTATTGAAGCAATAGTTAGTGATATTCAAGCAGAAAAGCTAACGGTCTATGATGAGTTGGGATTGACAATTAACCAAATAACCCAGCTCTCATTGAAGAAAGACAATGTTTCTGTTGTGTCTGAGCTAATTCTGAGATGGCAAAATACGCAAACAACGCCCCAGGTTTCAATAAAGATAAGCGAGTACGTTGCAAAATTAATCACTAAAATGAGGCAAGATTTAGATTCTTCTTTAACGGAAGAGTTTTCTCAATTGGCTGTTTATGCTTTTCTTGATAAATTCCAGCAAAATTACCTGGAAAATGAAGAACTGGGCGCTGCAATGAAAGAATATGGCTTAAAAACCGCCAGTCTCTTTTTATTGGCAGATAGCTTACCCAATTGCCGGGAAACAATTTATGCCACCGTCATGGAAAAGTTGCATAATGATTGGGTGTCCGGTAAGTTTTCTGTGGAAATCAGCGATTTTATCAAGGAGAGCGTGTTCTCTTCTTTAAGCCAACTAGACGATGAGATTCAGGAAAAAGTTTGGCCCAATTCAACAAGACACGGCATTAAACAAGTAATTAGCGATAATGCTGAATTACAAAAGCAGGTTACCGGACTGACGGAAATGGTTAAACAACTAATGTCGAAAATGTCAAATATCATGCCAGAATCGCCAACCGTCACCCCGCGTGAACCTGCTACCTTAGGCTTTTTTAGCAAGTAGTAGTAGGACGTGTTGAATCCCAATGTTCTTTCTTAAATTAAGATCTAAGTACCGCGGCTCATACGCGGTACTTCACTGGAAAACATTGTTATCATCTTGAATCCTGGAGAAAGCAATTGTTAAAAAAATTAATACAACAAATTATCACAATAGTGATGCCTTATAATGAAGCTGATATAAACGCGCCTGTTAACAATCCTGATGCTTTACAATTGAGCGTCGATATTAAACCGAATTCAAATTCTTCAGAGGCTGTTTCTCATGCAGAGCAAGATAATCAGTTACCTGCATCTTCAATTCTGGTTCAACCTATTGAGTCGATACAAACAACCCCTAAAGTAGTACCTCAAGTCATAAACGAAGTTTTTATACGTAATAAGCATGAGATGGCTAAAATGTTGCTGAATGCAGCAGAGCAAGGTGACCTTGATACGGTGCAACGGTTATTGCTGGAAGGTGGGGCAGAGATTTATGAGAAGGACGACGAGGGTAATACAGCTCTGTTGTGGGCAGCAGGAGGTGGCCACCTTCCCGTTGTGCGGTGGTTGTTGCAGAAGGGAGGGGCTGCAATTACTGAAAAGGATTACGAGGGTAATACAGCACTGCTGTGGTCAGCATGGACTGGCCACCTTCCCGTTGTACAGTGGTTGTTGCAAGAAGGCGGGGCAACAATTAGTGAGAAGGATGCCGAAGGTTATACAGCATTGCTGTGTGCAGCATTGAATGGTGAGCTTCCCGTTGTACAGTGGTTGTTGCAAGAAGGCGGGGCAACAATTACTGAGAAGGATGAGGAAGGTAATACAGCACTGCTGTGTGCAGCATTGAATGGCAATATTGATATGGTGCAGTGGTTATTGCAAGAAGGAGGAGCCGCAATTACTGAGAAGAATAACCACGGTCATACAGCACTGGTGAAGGCAGGATTGAATGACAATCTTGATGTGGTGCTGTGGTGGTTAGAAGCAGGAGAGGCAGTAATAAATAAAAGAGACGGTATTACAGCACTGCTGTGTGCAGCATGGAATGGCAAGCTTGATGTGGTGCAGGGGTTGTTGCAAGAAGGAGGAGCCGCTATTACTGAGAAGAATAACCGCGGTAATACAGCGCTGCTGTTTGCAGCATTTAATGGCAAGCTTGATGTGGTGCAGTGGTTGTTGCAAGAGGGAGGGGCTGCCATTACTGAGAAGGATGACGGGGGCCATACAGCTCTGTTATGGGCAGCAGATCATGGCCACCTTCCCGTTGTGCAGTGGTTGTTGCAAGAAGGCGGGGCAACAATTAGTGAGAAGGATGAGAAAGGTAATACAGCACTGCTTTGTGCAGCCTGGAATGGTGAGCTTGATATGGTACAGCATTTGCTGCAAGAAGGAGGAGCGGCTATTACTGAGAAGAATAACTGCGGTAATACAGCGCTGCTGAATGCAGCAGGGACTGGCAAGCTTGATGTGGTGCAGTGGCTGTTGCAAGAAGGCGGGGCAACAATTACTGAGAAGGATGAGAAAGGTAATACAGCTCTGCTGTTGGCAGCAGGAGGTGGCCACCTTCCCTTGGTGCGGTGGTTGTTGCAGGAGGGAGGGGCAACAATTTGTGAAAAGGATGAGAAAGGTAATACGGTACTGCTTTGTGCAGCATGGTATGGGGAGCTTGATGTTGTGGAGTGGTTGTTGCAAGAAGGCGGGGCAACAGTTACTGAGAAGAATGACGATGGTCTTACAGCACTGCTTTGTTCAGCATGTAATGGACAACTTCCCGTGGTGCAATGGTTATTGCAAGAAGGTGGGGCAACAGTTACGGAGAAGGATAACTGTGAGAATACAGCCCTGCTGTTGTCAGCATGGAAGGGAGAGCTTGATGTAGTGGAGTGGTTGTTGCAAGAAGGCGGGGCAACAGTTACGGAGAGGGATGAAGGTGGGTTTACAGCACTGCTGTGTGCAGCAGGAGGTGGTAATCTTCTCGTTGTACAGTGGTTGTTGCAAAAAGGTGGGGCAACAATTAGTGAGAAGGATGAGGAAGGTTATACAGCACTGCTGCGTGCAGCCTGGAATGGCAAGCTTGATGTGGTGCAGTGGTTGTTGCAAAAAGGCGGGGCAACAATTAGTGAGAAGGATGAGGATGGTTATACAGCACTGCTTTGTGCAGCATTGCGTGGCCACCTTCCCGTTGTACAGTGGATGTTGCAAGAAGGCTGGGCAACAATTACTGAGAGGAATAACAACGGGAATACAGCACTGCGGTGTGCAGCAGCGACTGGCCACCTTCCCGTTGTGCAGTGGTTGTTGCAAGAAGGCGGGGCAACAGTTACGGAGAGGGATAAAGAGGGGGTTACACCACTGTTGTGTGCAGCAAATTGTGGCCAAATTCCCGTTGTACAGTGGTTGTTGCAAAAAGGTGGGGCAACTATTACGGAGAAGGATGACGAAGGTCATACAGCACTGCTGCGTGCAGCATTGTGTGCCAACCTTCCCATTGTAAAGTGGTTATTGCAAGAAGGTGGGGCAACAATTAGTGAGAAGGATGTCACGGGTAGTACAGCACTGCTGTTGGCATCAGCTTATGGTAAGCTTGATGTGGTGCAGTGGTTGTTGCAAAAAGGCGGGGCAACAATTACTGAGAAGAATAACAACGGTCATACAGCACTGCTGTGTGCCGCAGGAGGTGGTAACCTTCCCGTTGTACAGTGGTTGTTGCAAGAAGGCGGGGCCGCAATTAGTGAGAAGAATAACAACGGTCATACAGCACTGCTACGTGCAGCATTGTGGGGCAACCTTCCCGTTTTGCAGTGGTTATTGCAAGAAGGTGGGGCAACAATTAGGGAGCAGGATGCGGAAGGTAATACAGTACTGCAGTTAGCAGCATCTAAAGGCTGGCAACCGCTGGTAAATTGGTTATTGATAGAATGGGGCTTTGTTTTCACTCCAGAGGAGATTAGGGGCGCTGTTGAAATATGTTTTAAAATTAATTTAAGCTTATTGACAAATTTTTATAAATTCTTATCAACGAATTCATCACTCCCTTTAATAGAGTGCGTTCCTCTTACCCAAATTTTAGCGTATAGCGGAGAAGAAAAAGCGCTTTTACTGGATAAAAGTCTCTCTTTATTGGTTTCACTTTTCGAATTACCCCAGAAAAAAGCCTTAGGCATGGCACTTTATCAGTTGCACGGGCATGAGTTGAAACCATTGCTTAATGAAAGTCAGCAACAAATTATAGAGCGAGTGTCAAGCGAGTTAAATACAGCCCATGATTTCTCTGAAGGTTTCACAGAAACTCCCTCGATACCTCTCATTAGTCTTCCAGATTTGACCAATAAACAAGACCCTTATATAGCACTTGATAAGGAAGCCATGATTCCGATGGTTGAGGATTATTATAGCGGTGAAGACATTGATCTTCTGATTAAGGCTTTGCTTAAGCAACATCATGTTGTAATTGAAAAAGATTACTCCCTGGCAAAGAGGAACGACAAGGGGTCGGACTTAGAGGAGTTGGCCATCTATGTTCTTCCTGCCACCTCAAAAAACGAAGGTCTTGGCTATTTAGAGCACCTTATCAAGTGCATAGCAAGCGGGCAGGTTGAAGCATGTCAGGTGCTTATTCCCTATAAGGTATCTAACTTTGCGCATTGGGTTAGTATTCTTGTCCATTATCAAACTAATAAATTTAGCGTGACTGTTTACGATAGCCTGGCTAATCAAAAGACTGCTGATGACACGATGAAGGAAATGGTCAACTTTATAGAACCCCTGACAAACGCTAAAGTGTTTATAAATCCCCTGCAAAAGCTTAAGAAAATACAGAAGGGCAATAACTACTGTGGCGGTTATACCGCCCATGTTATTGCTGAGGCAGCCATGCAGCCCTCTAAAAATTCAAATACATTCAATGACTTAAAATGCATTGATGAATTTTACAATAGCCCTAATAATGATCTCAATAGATCTAATAATGATTTCGCCTACCGGCAAAACGATGCGAGGATTGTAGGGATCCAAAAACCCAAGGGCTACCAGCGGTATGCGTTGTCGGGAGATGGCCATCAAACGCCCGAAAAAAGAGTTCAAAGTGAGCAGCAAGAGAAAGAGGTTCATCATTGTTTAGCAGAAGAATTTACTCGTCGTTTTAATAATTTAAGCCAAGAGAATAAAAATTATTTATCAGAAAAATGGCACCATGAAAAAAACGATATCGTTCATCAATTAAATGCAACGGAAGCGAGCCATAAGGCAGCAATAAAGGTTCTTTCCTCATACCGCTACTATTGCAGTGTAGAATTAACAATATCGATTGATGAAAATCCGTTTGCCCTTTTTTTTAAACAACAAATGAACTTGCAATCGATTGAGATTGACGAGGACATAACAAGCCTGGATTTATGGATTAAAGAAAAGCTAGTTACATTCTGCCTAGTGCCATCCATTGGTGAATTAATACAAACAACCCCCATCCAATTGGATGAAGGCAACACAACCGCCAATGATTCTCATGAAGAGTCGACACAAACAACATTAGAGACACAAGAATACACTAAGAAGTCCACGGCTAAGAGAACAGCTAAGGATTTGAAGCGACAAAAGCTCACTGCTGAGAACCCCAAGACAAGCCACACAGAGCCTGATTATTTGCAAATGATATTTGAACGAGCAAAGAACATGGCCTCTCAATTAACCTGCGAAGGGCGATTTTTTCTAACTAAAGAAACGCTTGAGCAACTTCCAGCAGAAGAACGAGTCAAACAGCTTATAGTAGAGTTGGAAAAGGCGTGGGAACTGGCTACTAAGAAAGATCATCCAACGGGTGCTGAAAAAAATAAAGAACAACTATTAATCGAACTACAAGATTTTTATTATTCATTACAAAAAAAACCTGCCATCAATTCGCCTTGTTTTTTTCAATTATTTGAAGAAAAAGTAAAGGCTCAACCTACTAAACTTGCTGTCATTTACGATGCCACAACCCTGAGTTATCAAGAATTAAATGAAAAAGCCAATCGCCTGGCCCACTACTTAATTGACTTAAAAAAAGAAAAAAACTGGACGAATGGAACTTGTATTGCTTTATTTTTTGAAAATAGCATAGACGCTATCATTAGTATTTTAGCGGTAATGAAAGCGGGTTTAGCCTACTTGCCGTTAACTATTGATAAACACTTATCAAATGAACGATTAACGGCTTATGTAGAGGAGAGTGGAGTAACTTGGCTGCTAGTTCAAGACAGCTTAGCGCATCATGGGTTTATACATTTTGTGAAAAATAAAATCGACTCTTTGGAAAGTCAAATCTTTTCTCACTGTCAACATAAAAATAAGAAAAATCCGGCGCTTAAAATTGCTCCTCACCAATTGGCCTATACGATTTTTTCTTCCGGCTCGACAGGAAAACCAAAAGGAATCCCGATTGCCCATGGAGGGTTGGTGAATCCTATCAAAGCCGTGGAGCAGGCCTTTCAAATCACAGCTAATGACCGGGTGGGTTGGCACGCCTTACTGAGTTTTGATGCCAGTTTACTTGATATTATGACGGCTTTGGGAACGGGGTCGACCAGCGTCATTATTCCTCAAGCTATTCGCACTGATGGAGAAAAATTAACCACCTATTTACAAACTCATGAGGTATCGATTATCACCTTAGTGCCTACGGTACTTGAGACACTTAATCCGGCGTCCTTGCCCAAATTGCGTGGCTATATCAGTACCGGCGAAGCAGGAAAAAAAGGACTGTTTGACTATTGGCATCAAACAGGGCGTTTGCAAGACCAAGAACCGCGTATTGGGCTCAATGGACATGGCCCTACCGAGACCAGTATTTGTTTTGCCTTAGGGCGCTACCAAATAGACCGGCCAATGACGCCTATTGGAGAGATAATTGTGCCTGGTTTTGAATGGTTCATTATGAAATTACCCAGTGAAACCTGTCCTTACCCAAGAAAACCTTTCCCTGTTACGGAAGGGGAGGAGGGGGAACTGTATTTGGCCGGACCTGGATTAGGGCTAGGTTACATCGATACAAAAGCGCCTTACCAGCAACGCTTTCGTACTATTTTTCATCCTCATCAGCCGAATAAATTAATTAGGATTTATCAAACAGGCGATGTTGTTCGGTGGACAAATAATGCGCTGTATTATGAGCGCCGCATGGATGAGCAATATAAATTTTTAGGTGAATTACTACATCCCGTGGCTATTGAAGAGGCTATCCAAGGTTATAAAAGCAATAACACATCGATTTTAGAAAATGTCAAAGTCGTGGTTGAAGAACCGAAAGACGGATTGCCCTTTCTATGTGTTTATCTGAAGGAACGAGTTAATGAGAGCATTGATGAGCAATGGGTAAGACATATTGTTTTAAATTTAAAACATCATGCGTTTTGTACCTTTGTTCCCTCGCGTTTTATCGTTGTGAAGGAATGGCCGGTGAATGCCAATGGTAAACTGGAGGTGGGAAAATTACCTCAGCAAGTGAAAAAAACGTATTTTTCTGGATCAGCGTTAGGGCTACTCCCCTCGAAAGGTATTGAAGAAGTCTGCGCCGAAATTTGGCAAGACGTATTGAATATCCCTAAGGATAATTATTCAATTAGCCTAGATGATAATTTTAATGAACTGGGAGGGGATTCGATACGAACCGATAGGCTGCTTGAAAAAGTCCGTCAAGTTTATCCTAACTATGTTAAAAATATTGCACAATTTGCGGCTTACCCAACCTTGCGAGCTCTTGTATTTCGGGTGCGATTGGCAAACAAAGAGGTTAAACAAGAAGTAGTGCAATTGATTAAGGGTACCTTTAATCCATCGGTATCGGAGCAGCAATTTCCTGTCATTTTAATTCACTCGGTGATGGGTGATCCTGCTGCGGATTACAGGCACCTTATTGCGCATTGGCAGCATGCAATGGGAAATCGGCCCTTATTTGGTCTGCGTTCTCCTTCACTCTATGAGCCTGGTTATGCTGTTAGTTCGATTGAAGAGTTGGCTTTTGATTATATCAATTATTTAACAGAGAGCTTGGCAGGATATCAAGGACCTTTGATTTTTATAGGTTATTCCGCTGGCGGCACGATAGCTTATGAAATGGCGAGACAATTACAGATCTCAAAGCGTGCAGTCGCTGTCTATTGCATTGACACCCCTAGCGTTGCCTATTATCAAGGGCTTTCTCCGGAACATTATGCCACAGAAATTTTCGAATTAATGCAGCATGCAGGAGCTCGTGTGATGGGCCTGGATCCCAATCACGGCATTTCACTCACTACCCTGCAGCAATACACAAAGCAAGAACAGTTAACCATTTATTGGCGACAGATGGTGGAAAAATGCGCTCATTTGCCTGAAGGCGAGCGGCAAAAAAACCAGGGTATTTATGCCACTCTTCATAATGCGATTCCAGGGCAGTTGGAGTATGAATTAAAACCCATTGAAAATTGGAATTTATTGGCATTTTCCGATACGCAGCAAAACAAATGTCGGGGTGATACCTCCTTGGGCTGGGGGGACCAATTTTCTATCAATATCATTACCATTGCAGGAAAACATCTCAATCTGGTTGATGAATCTAGTTGGGTAAAAGAAACGATTATGCCTCGTTTACAGACTTTTTGTGAACAGGCACAGATCTCCCTTATAAACATGCAAAGTACCTTATCGATGCTTCCTACTCTCAGGGCATTAAAAGACCAGATGATAAGGCAGTACTCGACGCTCAAATTCTCTAGCCCAAAAAGAATTTCAGTGAAAGAAGGCTATGTCCCTGCGCAACTCAAAGGGCATGGAAAAACGGTGGTCGTGAATAGACTAGCCCCGTTATTTTCCTCTGATAGCAACCCTATTCTCTTAGTAGGTGATAATGGAGCAGGAAAAACCAGTATTTTGAAATTCATTAAGTCACAATGGGCAGGGGATAAGGGTTCAGAAAGAATTTTTACCCTGATTCTGGAACCCAAATTACAGCATTTCTCTAATAAGCGATTTAAAACAAAGTCAGCAATCGAATTTCAATTGGAAATGGTTCTTAAGACCTCATTCTCCAGTCACTATCAATTTCATGAAGACATAAAAGAAGAAGGAAAATTGCTCAATGTGCTGAGATTGAATGAAAAAGAAGTATTAATTCTTTTAGATAATTATGAGAAAATAACCGATGATTCCTATTCTACTCTTCAACGCATTATAAAATACCTTATTAAAAAAACATCCTTTCAAATTCTATTAACGTCTTCAGTGCATGCAGCTCCCCACTATTTTTTCAAGACCCAGCATTCTATTTTTACAGTAGAGCCTTGGACAGATCAGCAAAGACAATTATTTGCTCGCCAGCATTATAATAATGAGGTTGAAAATCAAGTAATTATAGAATCTGAATTTTCTCTTTTTCTGAACAATCCCAGGTATCTCCGCCTTTATTGTGATAAATTTAGGGGGCCTCAACGCCATAACAACAATCCTGGAGCCTCTAACCTGGTTTATTTCTTAGAGCAATTAGAGTTGTCCCAATGGTTACGTTATTTTAAAAAAGAAGATACTCAAAAGCGAAAAAGAGAAGCTAAGGTGCCCTTTGATTCCCTTAAGCTAAATATATTATCGCTTACTACTTTTCGAAAAATGTGTGAAACAGAATTCGAGTTCATAAAAAAACAAGCCAAAAAATGCTTATCAAAGGACGCTCTGCTCTTTGATGATCTCTATCTAGACTCTTTAGACAGAACTAGTTTGAGCTTAAGCTCACGCAGTGCAACGGAAGGTGATCCCTTGCACGGTGTCGTTCGCACAGGCTTTATTAAGGCACTTGTTTTAGAGGGTCAGCCTAGTAATCAATATCAATTCCAAAATATCCTTTTTCGCGATTATTTTTATGCACTCAGTTGGGTGGATGATCATACGAGTACCATTGAAGAAGACAGAAATAATGCCAAACATGAATTAGAGGCTCATCTGTACAATCCTTCTTATAAAATCATTTGGTCACTTGTTACTGGTTTACTCGCGAAAAGCGAGCATAAAGACAAATTTAAACCGTTTATTGATCGGATTTTTTCTGAGCAAGTTTTTGGCTCTTATCCTTATTTTCTTCAGGCAGCCTGCCTTCAAGAGGCCAAAATGGCCTTATCGGTTTATTATGACAATACCGTTAAACAAATGGCTCAGTTATTAAAAAACCAGATGGCAAGATTAGATGACGATTATTCAGCAACAAAAGCAGAGTCATCACTCATTATTCAACTCCTCAGGCAATACCCATTGTTTTTGAATGAGCCAGCTATTGCCGATGTGTTGAAAAAGGATGGAAGACTAAATTATTCGAGTCAGTTGATTGAATTATGCAAAGAAAAAGTTGAAAAAGAAAAAAGCATTGGCCATAGTATTTCCAGTTACAAGAAGGAAATGAAAGACTTACCCACAGATAAAAAATCGATTGTGAATTTATTGAAAAGTAACAATGATTTGTCTTCCTATTTTCATTCATTCAAAGATAATTTTCTTATTGATATAATGAAAAAAACCAAATCAATTCATGTTTTAACCCGAGCCTGTAACTTTATCTCCAGATCTTGCTGTGAATCCAATCAAAAAACCATGAATTTATTATTAGACGAAATTAAAAATCAACATCAAATAAGGATCAACAAAAAAACGAGTACCTTTTCTTACGATCGGGGACTCTCTAAGAGGGAGAGGCAATTATATTTAATTTTAGAGTCCTATTATGATGAAAGGACCCCTGGTAAAGACATTAATAAGCTGATTGACAAACTCATTAACTCTGAAAACGATCGTCCTCGCACTATTTTATTCTTGTCTTTAATTGATTACAGTGAATACTTGGATACACTCGATTTAAATCCATTTGAACCTGAAGAAATTCCTATTGTACTTAAATCAACAGCAAATCCTCTGTTTAATTTATTGAAAAAATTTGTAAATAATAATGAGAAGCTCCTTAAATTAGTGCCCCTCATTGTGGAATATCTTCAAGAAAAAGGGCTCACCCTCTATTTTCAAGATGATAAATCACTTGTTTTGATGGATGGTGAAAGAAAAGAAGTCTATGTTGTACAGCGACCAGAGCAGCTCAAAAACAGTATCAGAGATTTGTATAATTCCAAGTCAGAAGTAGAAAAATTAAATAGCGCAACCTTTTCTCAGTCAACAACAACTGAAGTAAATAAATTGTCAGGAGAGGTTGAGTATAAGCAGGGAATGGAGTGGTTAAAAACCAGTCGTAGAAAAGCGCTATCTTGTTTTGAGAGTGCAGTCCAGATGAATTATCCTGCGGCTTATTTGCGGCTAGGCATTCTTTATGCTGAAGGTGGGAAAGGTATCCCCAAGGATAAGATAAAGAGTGAAGTCTATTATAAGGAAGCCGCTACTCACATTGAATGGTTTAAAAACCAGGCAGAATCAGGTCTTGAGGACGCACAATGTAATCTGGGTCTTTGCTATGACAAGGGTTTAGGAGTTGACGAAGATGAAGAAAAAGCCGTCCAGTATTATCAGAAAGCTGCTGACCAAGGGCATGCAGGTGCGCAATGTATTCTGGGGCTTTGCTATGCCCAGGGTCATGGTATTCCCAAAGATGTTACAAAAGCCAAAGAGTATCTTAATAAAGCTGCCAACCAGAATTATGCGCAAGCGCAAGGTAGTCTGGGGCTTTTTTACTCCAGGGGTATAGGTGTTAGAAAAAATATAGATAAAGCTGTAGAGTATTATCAAAAAGCCGCTAACCAGGGGTATGCGGATGCGCAAAATAATCTGGGTATCTGCTATGTGACTGGTCAAGGTGTTACCACAAATGATAAAAAGGCCGTAAAGTATTATCAAAAAGCTGCTGACCAGGGAGATGCACAGGCACGATTTAATCTGGGCATTTGCTATAAAGAGGGTCTAGGTGTTCCCAAAGATAAAATAATAGCCTTTGGGCATTTTCACCAAGCTGCTAATCAGGGGCATGCGACGTCACAATATTTTCTGGGTATTTACTATGCCGAGGGTAAAGATATTCCCAAAGATGAAATAAAAGCCTTAGAGTATTTACAGAAAGCGGCGGGCCAGGGAAACAAAAGTGCGCAAAATTTTCTGCATTCTCGCTCCAACCAACTAGTTGGCACAAATAAGGGAAATTGCGCCGCAGAGTATTATCAAAAAGCAGCTGACGAAGGATGTGCGAGGGCGCAATACATTCTCGGTGGTTTCTATGCTAAAGGTGAAGTTGTTCCTAAAGATGAAATAAAAGCCATAGAATATTATCAGAAAGCTGCCAACCAGAGGGATCCAGGTGCACAATATCATCTGGGCGCTTGCTATGAAAAGGGCCTGGGTATTCCAAAAGATGAAATAATGGCCGCAAAGTATTATCAAAAAGCTGCTTACCAGGGACATGCAGCTGCACAATATTATCTGGGTATTTGCTATTACAAAGGTCTAGGTGTTCCTCAAAATGCACTAAAAGCTCAAGAGTATATACGACAAGCCGATGACCAAGGATATCTAAAAACGAGATATTTCCTTCAAAGCGCTAGCAGAGATGAAAAAAATGCTATTGAGCATCTAAAGGGGGCTGCCCAAGGGCTTCCAGAAGCCATGCAAGAATTAGAAATTTTTACAAAAAATCAGACAAACACTATTCCTTTAGGAACCTCAATGAATTTTTTCAAAGTAGTCAAATTAGTTATTAATTCAGATGATGAGGATGCAGAGAAAAAATCCTTAAGCACTTCGGGTAGTGTTCAAAAATTGTGACGTTTCTTTTTCAGAGCAAACCTAGGGAAATAGGATTTAATTTTTCGCATTGCATCTGAATTACAATCATTTTTTAAAATAAGACATAATCGTTAATACTCGGGGTGCGACAATCATCCGAATGAAAAGATACTTTAAGAGGGTCGGCCGCGATTCTGAATGCGCCACTCTGCTAGCAGTTGAAAGAGCTGCCGAGAAAGTACTGACCCAGTACATTTCGTATCCAGTCTTGGGCTTGCTGTAGTAATGCAGTGGGTTAAGCGTAGACAGGAGACACTGTAGGCCGTAAGCGCAAGCTAAAGTGATTGAGCCCCGAAAACCGTGCATTCGGAATGGCCGATGGTTTTTAGATTCCAGAAGGCAAAAATATCTACGCCACTATGGGCAAGGAGTAGGTATCACCCCGGGGTCGGAGAGCATGGCATACAGTGAAAGCAGAAGGGTGAACATGGGAGATCCAAATAGGTCTCAAATGGATAGAGTATTGGTAAACAAGCGTAAAACCAAGGATACCGAGAAGCCTTTTTGGAAGTCAGATGTGTCGTAGTACTCCGAGTTGGGGAAAGCCCAGCACATGGGGAAGGACACCGGGTAAACAAGCTCTTAGTAGAGGAGACGTCATGGTGCTCTCAGAAAGCCAAGAAATGACGGAAACGAAATTGAAAAGAATAACTGCGCTATCAGCGGCGAATCCAGATATGGTGTTTACACATATAATTCACCATATCAATGAGGAATCACTGCGAACATGTTTTCTTGAGCTGGATGGAAAGAAGGCGCGTGGAATCGATGGAGTAGACAAAGAAGGCTATGGAGCAAATCTGGATGCAAACTTACAAGATCTGATGCAACGAATGAGGTGCATGGCTTATATTCCCGGGCCAATACGGCAGGTAGAGATACCCAAGGAAGGTAAACCAGGAGCCACTCGGTCGCTAGGCATCAGTAATTTTGAAGATAAAATCGTCCAGAAGATGATGCCCGTTGGAAGAACCCTATTGTAAAACAGCCTTACTATCCTTTCTCCTTTTAAATAAAAATTTTTTTGATTGTCGATGCTTGGATAGGTAAATTTTCGAACCTAAAAGATTGGAACTAATTTGCTTTATTTTAAAAAAAAAATCACTGTCGTTTCCTTTTTTGTACTCATCGATTTAGATATTACTCTAGGTAATCTTGAGCAGGAAATGCGTAATTAAAGATATTTAGAAGGATTTCGCAGCCTCTTTGAATTTATTGTACATAAATTAGCCATTTAAGGTAGATCGAGGTTTTTAAGATCAGCAACTGCTGTTTCTAATTGTAACCGTTCGGCCAACTACACCTACCGATAAAATAAGATCCCATTAAACTGGTCACTTTCAAAAGGAGGAGGTGATCATGAAATACAAAGAAGACTGGCAAGGATTAATCAATGAATACGAGTCCAGTGGATTAGGGCAAGAGGAATTTTGCAAGAACAAAGGGCTGCCATTGGCCCAATTCAAATACCGTTGGCGCAATCACGTCGTGCAAAAAAGAAGACAGAAAGCAGCCTCATTAAAATCAGAATCTACTGTTGGATTTGAAGCAGTCTCTCTAACAAAACCAGTTCAACAAGTTAAACCAAGGGCTATTAGCATAGTACTTCCTAATCAAATTCGTTTTGAGTTGTCGTTAAGTTATGAAATTGCTGGGTTTGGTTTAGTACTTAAGCAG
>JACCSX010000062.1 GCA_013812775.1 Tatlockia sp.
GTAATCCCTTGTTTGTATACTCTAGAATGTGTTTATAAAGACAGTTTTTTCGTCAATTTGAACGTAATGCTCCACCTTAAGCATGGTTTTAAAATCAAACAGATATTTCACCTCGAAATCTGAAAAATAATTATTGGATGGTTATCTAATTCATTAAGAAAGCTATCAATATGCCAATCATTGATGAATGAACTACTGCCTTTAGTTTCAAATGAAGATAAAAAAGAAGCGAAACTTTCTTTAGAATCATTATCTGCTTTCCAAATATCATATTTTGTAAAAGCAATTCTGCTACGGGTTGCACAATCGGCCAAATCGTTTTGGCTCCTAGCCTTAAATTTTCGTAATACTTTTAAAGGTTTTAAATAAATTTCCTTAATTCTTGTACTCATCAATACTTAAATCATGTTTTGTTTTCATATAGATAATACCTAACTTCTACAGAGTTTCGACCAGTGACAGTGAGAATTGTTATTCGGAATCTGCAGCACTTTGAATCTAAATTTCGCACATTGTATATATAAAGCAAGGCATCATCACCCGTCCTTTTCTCATAAACCAAGTCCTCTACCCAGAAATGCCTCAAATTCAAACCTAAATTTGAACAATTAAAGCGATTATTTAATTGTTTATGACACATTTATGCCACAATTCGTTAAAATCTCTACTTTAATAGAAAATATTTCTCGTATCTTATTGATTTATAAAGATAAAAATGGTGCGCTTGGAGAGACTCGAACCCCCGACACCTTGGTTCGAAGCCTGATACTCTAGTTTTAAAAGCCTTATAAATCAATGCTTTGTAACGCCTCAACCCATTGAAAAAACTGTCAATAGAGTATGTGTTTCAGAAGAAGCGATAGAAACAATAATTTCATTTAATTTTACTTCACTAAGGGTTAAGCAGCTTGTATCTTCACCAATACCTAGTTGTCCATAAAAATTTTCACCACATACAAATATTCTTCCTAGATTGGATAACAAAATGGTATGTTGGTTTCCTGTAAAGGCAGAAGTTATAAATTCTTTATTGTATAAAAGGTTGTTTACTGACGTAGCCAAATAGATTTGGACACCCCAGTTAAGAGATAATTAACTTAACTGGAAAGAAAAATGACCATTAGAAAAAAATATTAAGTTATTAACATTATCAACAACGATACTATTATGATTCAGATGGTTTAGAGTTGGGGTTTAAGTGTCTTTTGCACCTAATCCTGGCCTGGTTTGCACGGAAAATTTCCTTAATCAAAAAATAACTTTCTATCCTCAACATAAAACAAATATTAGATTGGAGCTCATGTCTACAATTTTAAATTTTACATAAATAAATATCTGGTTACCTTACTAAGGCAGGGTTTTTGATAATCCTAAGCAATTTATAATTAATCTATTTCAGGTTCACTAATTAACATGCAAACAAAAAAGAACCTCAAGAGGTTTAACTCAAATTATAGCTGTATGACAGCCAATTTCATCTTTCAACCTAACTACTAATATTAAGGTTTTTTATGACTGTGTCAAAAATTGAAAAATATGCTTTTAGTAATAATGACACATTATATGCGTCAAAATTGTGGAATAAACTTGTTGAGATACTTGATTTTAAACAGAGTAAGCAATTTATGACCGAATATAATGAGCTTGTACCTCTTGAAGTTATGGTCAAATATACCCAAGAAAAGTTCTTAAGAAAACGGGATCAGCGCTGGATTTTAGAAAACTATAATGATTTTGATCTTGAAATTAAAAATAGCTTAAATTACTTGTTAAATGAATATGGTTTAATTGAGGCTCAGTATCTGCCTGAAAAAACTGAATATGCATTACTTTTGGGAGGTTCTTCAGCAAATATATGTAAGCGTATATTTTTTCTCTTTGATTCCATTACTAATGAAAATAAAAAAGTTAAAAACATTATAGTTCTTGGGAATAGTGAACCCTATGATAGCTATATGGATACTATTCAAAAAATCATTGCCTTATACCCTAAATATTTTCGCAAGGGTTTAACTATAGTTGACGTTCCCTCGCATGCAACAATGCACGAAATAATGTTGTTCATTCTTGATAATTTAAATTGGCCAGAAGGTAAAAAGCCTAATCAAATTAAAATCCTACTGACACATCCCTGTACTACAAATGAAGAAGCAATTGCTGTGACAAATTATTTATTAACCCATTCTAAAATCGACACTGGTTTTACAACTGGCTTGTTCTCATCACCCATCCCAGCAAAAAAATCTATTGTAGTCTTATCGAATCAACCCTTTAATGATCGCCAAGCCCTCACAATATTGGGTAGTTTTGTTAAAGAAAATTTAACCGAAAGATTTGAAATAGACTCAGCTGGGCCTGGCTTGGAAACTTATCCTCTACTAAATAACTTACCAGCCTCAGCGGTGAGTCCTGCTCAAATTGTTGATAATTTGTCAAGAACCTTATATGAAATAAGTCAAAATGCTCAAAATTTAATAGGCCCATTCTCCACTTCTAAAGAAGAAGAATATAAAGGATTTAAGAAAATTGGTTAAGGCAATCAAATTCAGCGAACAGAACATTACAAATCACAAATATTCGGAGAAATAATGCTTAGTAAAATACATGATCAACAAACCTATTCTATAAATACAGACCCAAATAAATATGGTTATTTCAAAAAAGAACGTTATATCGAAAAAAAAATAATTTCAGACATGAAAAACAAGGACCTCACTGAAGCAGAGCATCATACTTTGTGTTTATACACGCAATTAGATATGAAGGATTATCCACTATTATGTAAAGAGTTCTGGATTAAAATACCCATTAATTACAAAGAATTTAAACTACAGCACCTAAGTATTTTAGCAGAGCTTGAGATGGAATTTTTTAAATCTCAATGGATTTATAAAACGGTTGATGGTGTATTAATTAATTTGCCCAATAATAGAATGAAAAATATAAATGAATTATTGAGAACTGAATTAACCGCCTGTTCTTTAAAAAAAGGATATTTTAATGATTTAGATTTGGAAATCTTAGAGAATGAGAATACAAAAAGAACAAATCAATTCGGCCCCCAATATAGGTATCTAACTGCTGCAGAGTGCCAACAAGAGCAAGACGCATCACCATATACCCAGGTTGGATATTGGAATGATAATGATGATTATAAGAGTTATAAGGAAACGAAGAATTTTGCTAATGATTTGATTGAAATTAAGAATGTAATAAGATTTGTGCGGTCATTAACAGAATATAATAATCCTCTCGAATTTCAAGAAATTGAAACTGCAATATCAACTGAATTACTAACAAAAGAAGAAATAACTTTTGGTTTTGAGCTACTAAACCAACTACAAAATACACTCTCCAAAGAGGGAATACAAACCAAGTTAAATCAATCTTTACTTGAAGAGAGGAACCTTGAAAAAATAGAGCGTTTGGTTCATTCAGGAGCAGATATTAATGCCATCGGGACAAACGGTATGACAATTCTTGGTGTTTTTTTAAGCGAATACATATCGAATAAAAATTTAAATTATGCAGTACCCAAATTGATAGAGTTAGGTATAAATGTAAACCTTGGTATTAATAAAAAGACAAAGCAAAATAATTTGATGATGGCAATAAACAACTATAAACCAGATATTTCTAACGAAACGATCAATATTTTGATCGAGAAATCATCACTTGAAACGATTAACTATTATGAAAATTCAGGCTCAGTTTTGCATTATGCCATTTATCGTTCGAATAGATTTAGTTGTCTTGAAAAATTGCTAAATTTCGGAGCCTCATTAAAAATTAAGGATTCTCTTGGCTCAACTCCTTTGATTGCAGCTGCTTCAAACGACAATCTTGCTGCAGTGAAATTAATCCTGGATACAAGTTTAGAGACTTTAAACTATCAAGATGAAAAAGGTTATACAGCTTTAATGCAAGCTATAAAATGTTATGGCGTCCAAAAAAATACATTAGAGATTATTGAATTATTAATTTTATCCGGTACAAATCTCGACCTAACCAATATCGAGGGAAAAAATGCCAAGCAATTAACTTGTTGGAATCCAGTAATCGAAAAACAATTTTTTAATTCCATGGAAAAGTTAAATAAAAAATCTCAAAGACCACCAAATGAATTTTTTTATCACAGTGATAAGAACAAAGAAAATACTTCAACCGCTGATTCTACCAATACACAAACTAAATTCTGTAGCATGCAATTTAAATAGTATTTTAATGTATTCACCAAAATTTAAACAATTAAGAGAGGAAATAATTATGAGAAGTCGTTTTGATCCCACAAAAGCTTATTTAGAAACAGAGGAAAAGGCTAAGTTTAACTGTCAACCCAATAGAATTTTATCGATTAACGAAAATATTCAAAATTGCGGAAACTATTCTATGATGACGAATCAATTAAAATCTATTGCTAAAACGCATAAGAAAAATGAAGAATTTTTGAAAAAAAATACACCGTTGGAAATCGAAGCATATGACGACTGTATTCGTTTTCAAGATCATACTATGATGAAAACAGTCTGTAGCTGGGCAGATTCATTTTTTGAGACAAACCACAAGCTTAGAAATAAACAACTCAAACTCGAAAAAGAAGCAGAAATGATATTTTATAATCAGCCGACAGTCCTGAATAAATAAAAAAAAGTTCGTGGTGCTTTGCAGGAAGGTATGTAATTCCCAGTCTTTACAAGGTCTTAAATTAATTTTAAGGAATAGAATTTATAAATATCCTATTCCTTAAAATTAAAAAATAGTGCTTAAAAATCAACATAAAAAAAGTTGCCATCAATTAACTGTAAGCGTTTAATTGACCTTTTAATTACCCATAAGTCCTTTTTTTGCTAAATCATAACCCAAAGCGATATCTGTCAATCGAGAAAATCCTCTCCACATAACCATATTTCCAGGAGGAGGATCGGACTTTCTTGCCAAGTATCCACCTAATCTGGCAATTTTATTTAAGTAATAATTTAAATTTTTATTCCTTCTCTCATCCTTGGGTTTTATCGTTATTAGTTTGTCTAGTAGATTAATTTCTTCTTGTGTAAATGCTAATTCTGGTTCTGCATTAGGTGAACAACGATTAATCATAGTCATCCAAAAAATTCTCCAACTTAAAATACAAAAGATAGCAATCAAATTTGTTAATCTCTGAGCTGTTCTAAGTTTAGATGATTCCGCTTTACAACCAGATTTTAATATTTTGTGAAATGTTTCTATTTTCCACCTCAAACTATACCAGTCTAGCTTTTCAATCGCTTCAGACATTGAAGTAACTGACAAATTTGTTGCCAATTTCCAACTAATTTTGTCTCTATTAGTTGGAGTTTCTTTTTCTTCAGCATGGATTATTGTTAATGTGATGCTCGGGTATTTTTTCTGCTTTCCAATAGGTGGCAATACCTTAATGTACTGATATTTAATCTCGAGCTCTATTTCAGTTTTATTTCCATCCGTGTCTTGTATTTCAAATTTATGCATACCTTTGGGCTCAACAAGGCTCATTTCATCAGCAATAGTACGTTTTCCATCCTCAATGAGCCTATCAACACAAGTCCGTACAAGAAAATGAGTATTGAGTTCATTTGCAAGACAAAAGAGCTCATAAATATCGCTTTCACGATCCCCAATATGAACACATTGGGATGGTTTTTGTAATAACTCCGTTGATTGCTTTAGGTTTTCTAGCCAACGATAGCTTTCCTTTTCTTCTATAGGAATGCGGGTTGGATTAATATGCTTTTTTAAGGCATTAGTACCTTTAAATTGTTTCCTAGTCCAAAACTTAATGGCAGCAAGTCCTAATGGAAGGCCTTGAGTTGTAATAGCCATACTGGAATGCATTAATATCCCGCATTTTTTATACAGTATTGGTTTACCAAATAAATCCTTATTGGTTGGTACAATACGAGTTAATCCAATTGCTTCTTTATCTTCACGTTGGTAAGAAAATTCTGTTGTATCTTGTAAGATAAGTATTGGAGCTTTTTCAAAATAAGCACGCTCTTTTGTACTTTGAAAATGACCCGCTAAAATCTGATGTTCCTTGACTTGTTCATTGGATAAAAAACGATAGGCAGCTTTTGTATTTGACCAATCCTGACAAGCAAAGGGTATCGTTTCACCTAATCCATTCCATAATTGTTCAAGTAAGTTTCTGAAGCGTTTCCGGAGTCGATTATCCTTTAGTCCACAGCAGGTCAGTTCATCTTCTAACCATTTATCTTTATCATTATTGTTTGATTTCTCAACAAAAGCTACTAATTGATCACCTATCATCCTTGTTCCATGCATCATGTATAAAAAACGCATTAATAGCAAAAGTTATGGGTAATTAAAAG
>JACCSX010000068.1 GCA_013812775.1 Tatlockia sp.
CCACCATCACTACCTGCTGGACCCTGAGGTCCTGGTCCACCATCACTACCTGCTGGACCCTGGGGGCCTGGTCCACCATCACTACCTGCTGGGCCCTGAGGTCCAGGTCCACCATCACTACCTGCCGGACCCTGGGGTCCAGTGGTGATATTATGGAAAAAAGCAATTAATTCGCCTTTTAACTCCTGTATTTTTTGATTTACATAGGCTGTGGAAGCAGGATTACCAGAAGCAAAAGTGTTGGTGATTTGAAAATTAAATAAAAATAAAACCATTATAATTTTAATTTTTTTCATAAGTTAAACCATTCATAAAGATATTGAAAAACCTAATAATATCGCTTGTTCACGCGGTATCTTCGCGATATGTCCTTTTTGCGTAAGTGTATTAAAGCTAAAGTTTGGGTTACCACCATATATATGTTGATATAATAAATTTATATTCGCATGTTTGCTTATTTGATATAAAAAACCAAACTGTATTTCCATGTTTATTTGATTTAAATTATTCACCGATTCGCGGTAAAATTGCATTTGACGATAGGCAAAACCACCCTTTGCAATTATTGACAATGGTAGTGTTGGAAGAGGAATTGACTGGGCTGTTATTAAAAGATCGAGAAATGGTTTAACTGTGGTTTCAAGTGGTAGGCCACCCATTTCATTAAGAATCTCTTCCGGTATATCAAAGCGCATACGGTTGCCACTTTGAACACCGGCCTCAAGACCTAAGAAAAAAAAACGAATGTCTGCAATTTTAATTGCAAAGCCTAACCTACCTAAAGCAGTTGATCCATCTTGCTGAAACATGTACTTATAATTACCATACCCTAAACTCGCAATTAAAGACCATGGAGGGGATTTATGAGGAAAGGGCTTATAATTATCTGCTAGCACAGTAAAAGGCATTAAAAAACTAAGTACAATTAAATGTTTGACTGACGCCATATCATGCCATCCTTGGTAAAATGGCTGCCAGTATAATCGAATTTTAGTTTAGGCTCTATCTTTAATCCATGATTACAAACGATATGTTTCTATAAACTAGCAAAGAAAACCTTTATTAGAAGCGCTCTCCATTTTTTATAATTATTGAACTGTTCAAATTTTGTAAAGAATCATTGAGAAGCCGGGGGAGAGTAGCTCTCGCTTTCTAAAAGTAAATGCTAAGCCACTTTTTCGCAACCTGGATCCCCAACATTGCCAATCTGAATCAATTTTTTTGATTCAGGCCAAATATGGCGAGAATAAGTGAAATAATTCAAAAGAGAGAGCAAGCCAATACCCACGGCTAGTATAGAATTTTCCTTGAGCGCTCCACTTCCAAAATAATTTACGCCCAGACTAAGCCAGTAGCTTTGCAAATAAATCGTGAAAATTGAATAAATGAAAAATCCCAGCAAGCGCTTCATTTTGTAAGGACTGTTTGTCTTTAAACGACTCTTGAAAGTAAATCGGGTATTTAAAATAAAATTATTAGCTATTGCGGCCATCACTGCGAGTTGGGTTGCCGCAAAAGGAGTAAGGTATTGCCGCAATAGATTGTAAACAAGGAATTGCACAGCCATCCCTAATACGCCGACCAAACACATTTTAAAATAGCGTTTAAGTTCATAATAACGTAAGGTAAAAACCACACGCAGAGAGTCTAAAATAGAGTTTGTGGGTAATTTGGATTCACCCTTTTCGCGATCGATAAATTCGATAGGATGCTCACAGATTTGAGCGCCACCCTTATGTAACAACCACAGCAATTGTAATTTATAAGCGAAATGATTCGAAAGAAAGGCCTTAGGAAGTACCTTTTTCAGGATTTGACTACGAGTTGCGCGAAAACCACTGGTGAAATCTTTATATTTTGAAGTAAGAACTGCTCTGGCAATATAATTTCCAAGAATAGAAAACAATTTACGGTGTAACCCCCAATTTCGAGGAATAGATCCTCCGGCTACATAACGACTACCCACAACAACATCTGAGGTTTTAATCCTTTCAAGCATAGGCGCAATGTATTTGGGCTGGTGAGACAAGTCAGCGTCAAATTCAAATACAACATCTGCATTCAAAGTCTCTAAAGCATAGTTCATCGCCTGTAAATAGGCCGAACCTAAGCCAGATTTTTCAGGCTCATTTTGCATCTGTAATTTAGGGTACGTCTCTTGTAATTCGATAACAATGGCTTGAGTATTATCAGTAGAAGCAGAATCGAAGATCAATAGATGCACATCAAAATCAGCTATTAAATCAACCTGGTCAAACACCTGAGTGATGGTATTTTTTAAAACCAACCCCTCATTATAAGTCGGAATAATGATAACAACTTTTTCTTTCAGTGAGGGTCCATTTTCAGCTGATGTATCTTTATCTGAATCAATAGCCAATGTGATTCCCTTGGGATCTAAGTATTTTTGCGCTAATAATACCTTATTTCCTGCTCCATTTATAGCCTGTTCCTATTTCCTAAACTTTGCATTTACGGTTGAAAAAAAATAATCAATGACGCATAGTCGCAAAATCTGAGCTTAGGAGTGAAGAGTGCCTAATTACTTGAAAGTGATTCAATTAAGTGACACGCATTTATTTGCTGATGATGAATCAGAAATGAAAGGTGTCAAAAGCAATCTTAGATTTAAAACAGTGATTGAACAGATTTATGCTGAAGAATTGACTGATACGGATCTAATTTTTCTAACAGGTGATTTATCCCAGGATGAAACGGAGCAATCTTATCAAAAACTGGTAGATAGCCTCGCCCCCTTTCATATTCCTGTTTATTGGATTCCTGGTAATCATGATCATCTTCCCACAATGGAATCTGTATTCAAAAAAGCAAATAATTTCTCAAGAGTACATGAGCTAATAAAGAATGGTTGGAAATTTATCTTTCTCAATACCAAACTGGATAGGTCTGTCGAAGGCTACCTGGCAAATTCCCAATTACAAATTCTGCAGGAACGAATAGATGCCACTGAGGAAAATACGAAAATAGCCATTGTCATGCATCATCATCCTATTGAGGTGCATACACCCTTAATTGATCAATTTATTTTGAAAAATAAAGCGGAGTTTTGGGATATGATTTCAGGTACTCCGGTAGAGCTTGTTATCTGTGGTCATGTACATGGTGATTATAAAATTAAATACAATAACATCATGCTTGAATCCGCACCTGCCACCTGTTTGCAGTGGCAGAAAGGAACTAAAAACTTAATTATTGAACCTGAAATTGGCTATAAAATATACCTCTTCGATCAGCGAGGATACCAATCAAGAACAAAACTATGGCGGTGTTCTAAAGGTTGATTCAATTGTCTAGAGTTTTCTATTCGGGAAAACTATAAACCGTTCTTTTCGATTGATAAAATACACCATTTTTATCAATACGCTGACTGAAACCGGAAATTCCAATACCCTCATGGACCACTCCGTTCTTATCGGTATATTCAGCTTCAATCTTGAAAACCGCTTCAATCAGGCTCAATCCTTGACTATTTGCAACAGGAACTGCCCTGATTGGCCAGGCAGGTTTGAACTTGATTCTTTCTTGCAAATAAGCTTTATGTAGGGGCCTTTGAGGATCAAAGACGTTGGCGTAGCCATAGATAATTAAATCATTGGCAACTCGTGGCATACCCTTGTTGATTCCACCGTAAACACCTGTTCCAGCTTTAAGAATAGAAAGAGCACAGCCTGTATCTTGAACAACATAACTATGTTTCGCACTATTATTTCTATCTGTGTTTTCCGTATCCAACACTACTCGGGCATCTTGAACCTCTGGAATTTTTTCTGGAAACATCAGGGCGGAAGAATCAGGCAATCTGATAGATCCATCAGCTAGCGGTTCAATGTTGTTAAAGTCTATACCATAATATTCTAAAAAATAGGCTTTACATTCATTCTCCAAGGTATTCACATCAGCTTCTGTAAATCCCAAAAGACGCATATTGGCATAATTATTATCCTTGAAGGAAGCAGATCCTGGGGTTGTATTTCGTTCTGAATAGTGAATAAAAATGCGGTTTTGCGTTTTATACTGACTTGTCCAGGGATGAGTATCCGCGTAGGTTGTGGTGGTTAGTAGGGCTAGATTTAGTATTGTGATTAATATTTTCATTTTATTATTTTTTTCCATTTTCTTTAATATAGACTTGTGAAAAACAGTGAATATTCAATTATCGCTGTTAGAACTTAAATTGAATTTGTTAATAGAGACCAATGGCATCTTTATTGAATCAGCCATTGGATTTGAGACTCATCTGAACTTCTAATTTATAATTACTAATAAGTTCCCATGAAATCACGTTTTCCTATTTCAACGCCTTGATTTCTTAAGATGTCATAGGCAGTAGTAACATGAAAGAAAAACTGAGGCAGCCCGTAGTGTAGGAGATAAGCTTGTCCAGTCATTTTTTTCTCTTTGGGGGTACCAGGCCGCAAAATAATTTCCTTTTCTTCACTACCATTTATTGCTTCTGCATTAATTTCGGAGAGGAATAGAAGGGTTTTAACTATACGGGCTTTTAACTCAGAAAAACTCATTTCACTGTCTTCATAAGCAGGTACGTCTAAACCAGCCAGTCGGGCAGTCACCCCTTTGGCAAAATCTGCTGCAATCTGTACCTGGCGAGTAAAATTGAACATGTCTGAAAACAGGCTTGCTTGCAGCAGGCTTTCAGGTGCTAGATTGCGGCTCGCAACGTATGCTTCTGCTTTATCCAAATTGGCATTTAAGGCAGTTAGTAATTGCTTAAACACTGGAACTGACGCGTAATACATTGATATAGCTTCTGTCATTTTTTTCCTTTAGGGGTAAATGGTGAAGCCATATTAACATGTATTTTAGATTTTGAATGGGCGTCCCCGCGAACGGGGATTAGGAGGTAAAGTTCAAGCTATATCCTGCCTGATTCGACTCTTCTTCACTATTGACCCTTCTGACTACACGGTCAATAATGGCGCGGATATGTTCTTCAACAGGTGGTTGCAAGTCCCCCTCATTCAGCAGGGAATTAAGCAGGGTGCCAGTACGTCCAAGTATATATAATAAGGCATAATCAATTTCACGGGCAAAGGCACTGCTTATTGGTTGTTCATTAAAAATTAAATTTTCTGCTTCATGTCTAACACGTTCCCATAACGCATTTCTATCTGGGCTTGGGTCTCTATCTCGACTAATTCGATTAACCTCTGCACTCGCTATTCTTCTTATGTTTATGTGATCGCCGAGGAGTTGCAATAGTTCACCCTGAGTTGCTGATCTATATTGTTCGAAAAAAAATCGTCTCTGCTGAAAAACAGCTGGGGAATTGTTGGCAGCTCGCATTGCAATTAGATCATTGGAAGGTTGTTTAGATTCATTGCTTAGGGTAATTGAACTCTTTTCGTAAAAATAAGTAGATAAAGACTTTTTGATTTGTTCTAAGTCTGGATGCAGCGCCTGGGCTTCTAGAAATTCTCTCGTTAAATTTTGGATATCCTTTAAGATGCCTTCATTATCTTTTATATGAGCCAACTCTTCTAAAGTCATTGGAGCGCGGGTAAACGGATTTTGACCATTGCTTCTAATGCAGTTTTCTATAAATTCTCTTTCCTGAAAGTCGCTTGCACCATCTATTTTAATTGGATTTACAAAGATAGTATTAGTCAAACTTGAAACCAGGCCTTTACTATTGAGCGAAGCGAAAAATTCTTCTACCAATAATTCTGGTTTTTGATATTCTGTTTTTAATTGCATAAAGTTCACCGGAGTCGAATAATTCTAGTGATTGTACAAAATACGGTCATTTATGTCAATAGTGGTCATTCATACAAATGGACTAAATATTATGCAGATGGAAAAACTAGAATGGCTTAGAAACAACCTTGGGCCTCTCTTTCTTATTTTAGTCACACCGAGTGCAGCCCTGATAATTTGGTATATAAATACCCATTTAGCCGGCTCTTTAAGCGATTTTTGGCAGCTTTTACAGAACAAAGGCTTTTTTGCCGTCCTTTATTCAATTTGGAAACCAGTTTTTTGGGGAAGCCAGGTTGCCTGGTCTATGATTGCTTTATTTATGGGTTTTCAACTTCTATTGATGCGTTTGCTACCCGGCAAGACTTTTTATGGGCCTGTTACTCCAAAAGGAAATACACCCGTTTATAAAGCCAATGGAATTTTGGCTTTTAGTATCACTCTACTCACCTTTTGTTTATCCAGCTTTTATTTTCATTGGTTTGAAGCCTCAATTATTTATGATCACTTTGGCCCACTACTGGGTGCATTAAATCTATTCAGTCTTCTTTTTTGCCTGCTCTTATATTTTAAAGGGCGTTTTTGGCCCTCCTCCACCGATTCCGGCTCATCTGGATCCTTTCTTTTTGACTATTACTGGGGAACGGAACTTTATCCAAAATTTTTAGGTTGGCAGCTTAAGATGTTCATAACCTGTCGTGTAGGGATGATGTCCTGGGGGCTGATTTTACTTTCTTATGCGGCAAAGCAACAGGAATTGTTTGGTTTAAGCAATTCTTTGCTGGTTTCGGTCACTTTGCAGCTTATCTATATCTCTAAATTTTTTATCTGGGAAACGGGTTACCTAAGTTCCTTGGATATCATGCATGATCGGGCCGGATACTATATTTGCTGGGGATGTCTGGTTTGGGTTCCCTGCGTTTATACCTCCTCAAGTATGTATCTGGTTTTACATCCAATTCATTTGAATCCTTTGTCTGCTCTTTTTATTTTTATGTGCGGTGCTTTCTGTATAGTCATTAATTATCTAGCTGACCGCCAACGGCAACAAGTTAGGGCTACCAAAGGCCAATGTAAAATTTGGGGTAAAAAACCCGTCACAACGCTTGCTAGTTATCAAACTGAGCAAGGAGACATCAAGCAAAATCTATTACTTGCCTCAGGCTGGTGGGGAATTACACGTCATTTTCACTATATACCAGAAATTTTAGCAGCTTTCTTTTGGTCTCTTCCCGCGCTTTTTACTCATTTTATTCCTTATTTTTATGTCTGTTTTTTAACGATTCTGCTATTGGATCGGGCTTTTCGTGATGAAAAACGCTGCGCCTTAAAATACGGAAAATATTGGGAACAATATTGTCAGCGTGTTCCTTATAAAATTGTCCCCTATTTAATTTGATCGTTTGAAAAATTGTCAGTGCAATCATTTAAGTGCCCAAAATTAATCTCTTAAAAATTCCTTAAGTATTGCTTGTTATAATGAAGACAAGCAGTACAACCCTCAAGGTGTTTTATGAGTGATGCCAAAACATTAAAATTACTCGCCGCGCTGAAAGCTCGGAAAGAGCAAAAAAAAACCAATCTTGAAAAGCTTCATGAGCAGTCTACATGGGCTGCCAATCTCTTTGGTGGTGTAGATTCAGGGTATAGGCTTGGGACTTCTGCTGTCAGTTTGGATCAGTCTTTGATTTCCAATACCGCACAAAGTGGCATGTCCATTACAGGGTTGGTCTTGCAAGTGGTTATGGCAATTCCTGCAATAATTGCAATTGCTACCTCTAAATTACCCTTCACAGCTAAACTGTTTAAAATTATTCCGCTACTTTTATTAACTTTGATTGGGATAACCGCAGGTGTTTTGGGTGTTTTAGTTTTATCCCACATAGGCGGCTTTGTTTTATCAATAGCAGGAGCTGCTTTAGGTGTGGTTGCTGCCAGTATTGCTCTTGGTTTAATGACCTATAAATTATTTAAAACCTATGTGGTTAAAGATGCCATTGGAAATCGTTTTGAAAAAAAAGTGGCTACACTTGCAGGGATTTATGACTACTTCAACGCTTTATTTAACAAAGAAGATGTTAGCGCTGTCGTCGATATCGATTTACCAGAAAAAAGAAAGCAACTTTTGATTAGGTTAAAAGAACAGTTGGCCAAACTTGATATAGAAGACATCCCTCAATTGGATGAGGTACAAGATACTTTAGAGCAGTTGTTTAACTGCAGTCAGCAAATTGAAGACTCTAAACCAACTGCTTTGCAATTGAAACAGGAGATTGCCGATGAGAACCTGTTAGCTGCCTGGGTAAATTTAGGGCTGACCGTTGCTGGCGTAATTCTCGTAGTTATCGGCTTGATGACACTGGCTGCCACTTTTATCGCCTTTCCTCCACTTTTAGGAGGCTTAATTTTAGGAATAATGGGCCTTAGTCTTACAGCGATTGGGTTGTTTAAGTTTGGAGTAGAATTTAAATTTGCAATGGATGAGCAGGCCGTGGCTGAGAAAAAAATGGATGCCCATTTTGAAGCTGCTATAAATGAAGCTCCCGCTGTAGAACCTGATGACAAACAAATTTTGGCTGCTTTAGATTTACCTAAACCCAGTGAAGATATACTGCGTTTTAAACGGCATATTAAAGAAAAAATTAAACCCTATAAACATGATTCTTCTGACAAACAAAGCTTTTTCATGATAACGAATTCACATGCAAAGACTGCACCTATCAAAATTGAAGAAGCTCGTAGTTCTAAAACGGATAGCTATGCTTCTTTGTATGACATAATAGAAGATTCATTAGCAGAGAAAGAGAGCCTGTTGAATCATTAAGGTTATCTTGTTATTTAAACTCCGAAAGCTCTTTCGCGGCCATTGGCAAAATCTTTTTAATGAACAGATCAGTGAAATTAGGTTTATTGAGTGATCTTAGATAAGACTCTAAATCAATCCCGTTCATCAATGAGTCAATCTCTAACCAAAATTGATTCACTTCGGAGTTGATAAGCCTGATGATTCGTAAAATAGTGTCCGGATCATGGCTGGTTTCATACTGAACCTCATCGGAAATAACACTATAATGTGTTGCCCAAACCTGTGCTGCCTTTACTCGAATCTCTGGAGGCAATGAAAAAAACAATTCTTGTGCTTGATGTCTAAGTAAATGAATAATTCGTCGCTGCATGCGATTTATTGAGCGTTCTAAACCCTCTTTTTCACGGCGTAACTTCCAGGAAGCAACAGGATCCTCATCCTGCGAAGGATTCATCTCAAGAAGCATTTTTGACGCTTTTGGAGTGAATAAATAAAGATATTCTCCCGGAGCTCCCTGTCGTCCTGTACGACCAAAGAGCTGTTCTTCAACACGTTCATTGTCTGTTAGAAAGGTGCCAATAACGAGCAAACCACCCTTTTCATTTGCCTCTGGAGTACAGCTGATGTCTGCCCCACGACCGGCTGTATTAGTAGCAATCGTTAGTGCACCGGCATTGCCGGCAAGCCCGAGCACTGCCTCAGAAGATTGATCCTGCACCGCATTATAGATCTGGATAGATTTGGCAGATCCCTGTAAATATTTCTCAGCGGCCAGGGTTTCAGCAATTGATTCAAAGATTAATAAAATTGGTCTACCGGATTCACTACTATTTGAGATAAGTTGAAAGAGTTTATTATGAAATTCATCCTCTGATTCACTAAGAATAGAGCTTAGTTCTTTTTTGAGGGGTGGCCGATAGGTTGGCGAATGGTATAAAGACACCTTATAAAGACGTTCTAATTCTCGCTGTGCCGTTGGGCCGCCGGAGGTTCCAGTAACGCCATAAAGTCGTGAATAGAGGTTGAAATAATCCACATGCGATATTGATCCAATCGTTAAGTTATCTTCTTGTGGCTTCAATCCATGCTTGGCTTCAATCATGGAATGCAAACCTTTTTCCCAACGGGAGCCTGTACAAATTTGTCCTGTATTTTTATAATCCACAATTTCTATAATCAATTTATCATCATTATCTCTTATCACATATTGCACGTCTTCTTTGTAGGAATTAGCCGTCAATGCCGAGGAATGCCAGTCTTTAATATTTTTTTCTTTAAAGACAGGGTTGGGGCCAAAGGTTTGCTCTAACATAAGAGTCAGGTCAAAAACAGAGGCTCGAAAGTCGCTTTTAACCATAAATTTCCAAATCTGCATGAAAATTTCTGACTGATTTATTGTACTGTTATTTCTTGTAGCCAAAATCGCCAGGTTGTCTTGAGTATCAAGGAACATCGAATCCACTTCATCAACTATAGCAATATGGTATGGACGTTGATGCTCACGAATTTTGCCTGCACTTGTATTTTCGGAAATATAGCTAAACTCAAAATTTGATACAGTCCCATAAACAATATCGCAATTATAATTATCGGGGTCATTCCAGATCTTATTATTTCCAACGCTCAGTCCTAACCCAGCATAATAAGGCTTGTATTTTTTTTCATCTCGCTCGGCCAAATCATCAGAAGTTGTAATCACATCCACTTTTTCGCTGCAAACTAAGGCAAGATAGGCGGAAAGTATTGAAATAATTGCCGATTTACCCTCCCCTGTTTTTATTTGAGCCAGGCGGCGGTTTTGGGGATCATTCAACAAGGCTAATACATTCAGCATTTGCATGTCATAAGGGAGCAATCCGAAAGCTTGTTTAAAATGCTCTCGTATTATCGCCAGTATTAAACATTTAATCTCGGTATTAGTTGCCTCTTTCTTTAAAAGCTCCAGGCAGACTTTTAATTTCTCGCGAAGTTCATGCACTCCAAGAGTTCCAAGGGACTCTTTGTGTTTTTTAATCAGTTCGTATTCATTTTTTATTTTAAATATTTCAGATTTATTTAAAGGATATTTAACAACAATACTTTCCTCGGCAAAGCGTCTAATTGTCTCTTCTAAAGGCGGCTCAGGATATTTATGTTGATAAGCTGCCAATATCAAATATTGGATTTTATCGGTTGTTTCATCCCAGGAGACCCTTTCTTTTAATAACTTGATTAAAAGGTCATAAGATGGGGTTTTAGCCATGGTTATACTGCAGCTAAGCAATTTAGGTAGATGCAGTAAGGACAAGTCTGTTCTTGACCAGATGAGCAATAGTAGCTCTTTTAATATTTGGGGTTTCAGGGTTTTTTCAGCACTTTTAATGGAATCAGCTAAACCAACTGAGGTAAAAATTTGCTGGTTAGTTTCTAACTCATCCTGACGGGATCCGAGCTGAAAGAGCTCTTTAATATCAAAGATTTGATAGTCAATATGGAGGAGCTGTTGGATAAAGGGATATTGTAAGAGACTGAATTGCTCCTCTGTCAGAGAGGCAACCATTTGATTTGAAAATTGATATAAGCCAGAATCCACTAATTTACGAATAGCAGGATCGTTTAGCTTCTGATGTAATTGAAGAGCTGCTTTTTCAAGTTCAGAGTAACTAGCCTTTGGGAGAAAACCCTTCTCTGCTTCTTCTTTGAGAAGAGCGGTTACAGAACGGGCGATTCTGGCAATTTCTGTCTCTGTGAGCCCGTTAGATACAGGCTTAAATTTAAGAACAAACTGCATTAAAAATGCTCTGGCCCTATCAAAAGACTTCTTAGCAGCTTCAGATCTATCAGGATTTTGCGTGGTTTTAGAAAGGATATTCATCAATTTAACAAAAAGATACTCATCTCCGCTAAATTTTCTTATCATAGTCACCACTGCATTATAAAACTCAGAGGTTTTGCCTGCACCATAAAGATAAAACAGATTTTGGAAATTATCTCCAAAACCAATTAAATTATTTGAGCAGGCGACACCGCTAAGTTGCTCTTCCATAATGAAATTTTTATACTCAAAGTATTGCAAAATCAGCATTGAGTTGGGCGAAATAGTTTTATTATAAGAAATATCGAACTTTGGGCGCATAAAATTATTCACTACAAAAAATGGGCAACCTATCTTAATCTATTTCTCTTCGTCAACGAAGAGAGTGAGAAGGAAGCCTATCTTGTAAACAGCAAATTAATGAAATTTTATTTCATCTAAGCAAAAAGATTTATTTATGGCCGCAAAATAGACTTGATTAATCTAGTCACCTTACAATTCTTTAATTTGAATTTTGATCTTCTTTTTTTATTCTTCACATGGGATAAATTTTATAAATTTCCCTAAAATTGCCAGTGCAGAGATATTGAGCCCAAGGTATCTATGATCTAGGATGGGGTTTGATCTTGAGATAAATCAATTAGACTGACATAATACACATATTATTTAAACACTACGTATTAATGTTTTTCAGGAATTATAATGATTTTAACCCTCCATTTGCAAGTACCAGCCCTTTAGAACATCAAGTTAATTAATCAGTGAAAGAGCTGAATAAAGGATAACAAAACTTCTATAGGGAGGGGTAATGAATTCTAAACTACTAGGCGGTATTTTACTTATAACAGGTATCTCCATCGGTGCCGGGATGCTTGGTTTGCCTATAGCAGCCGCCAAATTAGGTTTTGCAGGCGCATTAATTCTTTTAGTGGTTTGTTGGTTCTTAATGCTGACATGTGCTTTTCTTATATTGGAAGTAAACCAGTGGTTACCGCAAGACCATAATATTATTTCGATGGCTAAGGCAACTATTGGTCCCTCAGGACAAATAGTTGCCTGGATTTCCTATACACTTCTACTTTATTCTTTGCTATGCGCTTATATCGCGGGCGGTAGTGATTTATTTCATAATTTATTAAAGATGGCTGGGATTGACATACCCCTTTGGTCAGCCGCTGTTTTCTTTACTATGATCTTTGGATCGATAGTTTATTCGGGGATAAATTCGATTGATAAGGCGAATCGTATACTTATGGTTCTAAAATTCAGTACCTTATTTATTGTTATTTTTTACCTTCTCCCCTTTATTTCTACGTCTAAACTAGCAGAAGGTAATTTATCAAACCTTAATTCAATATCTGCTATTACCATAACTGCTGCTGCCTTTGGCTGGGCAACGCTTGTACCTAGCTTAAGAGTTTATTTAGCAGATGATCTGAAAACGATTAAAATTGCCTTTATTATAGGCAGCCTTATTCCCTTGATTTGCTATATTATTTGGGATGCAGCGATAATGGGAATTATCCCTCTTTTTGGCCCAAATAGCCTTGAATTTATTTTGCAGTCGCCAAACTCTACTTCTAACCTTGTAAATATTTTAAGCGCTACAGTTCAAAACCACTCTGCTACTTTTTTCATTAAAGTATTCACTTCAATTTGCGTCCTAACTTCCTTTCTTGGAGTTGCTTTATGCTTGATAGGATTTCTTTCTGATGGATTTCAGCTGAAGAAAAACAGAGCATCAAACGTAGCGATACATTTTATAACCTTTCTACCTGCTTTAGGCATTGCTATATTTTTTCCTAATGCTTTTATTCAAACGCTGCAATATGCAGGAATTTTTGCAACAATTTTATTAATCCTTATGCCAGCATGGATGGCTTGGTGCGGACGTTATCGTCGGGACATTGCCAAAGGTTTTACCGTGCGAGGCGGCAAGCCTTTGCTAGGTTTTATTATAATTTTTTCGGTTATACTAATTTTACTTGGGATTTTTAGCTGACATTTTAGCTCAGATCTAACAAAGCGCAGGTATGCTGTGCTGGCGACTAATAAGCCACAAGAATGCGTTTGGAGTTAAAAATGATTGAACTAACAGGAATTACCTCTTTTCCCAAGGAAGCAAGATATGACGAAATGAATTCACCTGTTGGAAATTTAATTATCCTGACTTCAACCGCAGGCCTTCATGCCATCGCATGGAATAGGAAAATAATTAGTGATTTTATTGCTAATCCTATTAGAGACCCCGATGAAAAAACCATCGTGGAAGCCAAAAAGCAGTTAAATGACTATTTTCAAAATGAAAGAAAAACCTTTAACCTGCCACTAGTTCTCCAGGGCAGTCCTTTTCAAATTCAAGTCTGGAAGCAATTATTGAAAATACCCTTTGGGACCACAATTTCCTATGGTGAGCAAGCCAAAAGCATCGGCGATAAAAACAAAGCGCGGGCTGTTGGAGCAGCCAATGGAAGAAATCCAATTTCAATTGTCATACCTTGTCATCGCGTGATTGGTAGCAGGGGGCATTTAGTTGGTTTTGGCGGGGGCATAGAAAAAAAAGCCTATCTTTTAAATTTGGAAAAAAAACACTCATGTTAAATCTTAAAAAAATTATCTCTAAGACTGTGAACAAACAAACGATCTCTTTTGCTATTGCAGGCTTGATAAGTACAGGGA
>JACCSX010000070.1 GCA_013812775.1 Tatlockia sp.
TGTAGTGGTACAGTTAAATTGGCCACCTAAATAGAGATATACTGTCTCGCAACTAACTAGGTGGTTTAAATGATTATTAATAAAAAAAGGGTATATAGTTCGGAATTTAAGCAAGAGTCGACAGAGCTTGTTTTAAGTCAGAATTACTCAGTTTCAGAGGCAGCGAGAGCAATGGGCATTGGAAAATCAACGCTGTCAAAATGGATAGTCCAAGTGAAAGCCGAACGCTGTGGAATTACACCAAAGGCCAGTGCAATAACCCCTGAGCAGCAACGAATTAAGGAATTAGAAAAACGTATTAAACGTATTGAGTTGGAGAATAGTATATTAAAAAAGGCTACCGCTCTCTTAATGTCGGACTCATTAAACAATTTGAGTTGATTAATGACTTTAAGAAGAGCGTTGCAGTTAAAACCCTATGCGAAGTATTTGCAGTACAACGCAGTAGTTATAAGTATTGGCGAACTCGCAAACTCAAAATTTGCCATAAACAGGTGGAAACACGAGCAATGGTTAAAACCATATTTACTCAAAGTCGGGGTTCGGCCGGAGCACGAACAATTGCCAGTATTGCGACATCAAAAGGGATGGCTTTAAGCCGTTATCGCGCCAGAAACCTTATGAAAATGCTTAACTTGGTGAGCTGTCAACAACGAACCCATCGTTATAAAAAGGGTGGAAATGAACACCTGATTATAAGTAACCACTTAAATAGACAGTTTGATGTTAAAGCCCCTAATCAAGTGTGGTGTGGTGATATAACTTTTATTTGGACAGGGCATCGCTGGGCTTATCTAGCCGTGGTAATCGACTTGTTTTCCCGTAAACCTGTAGGCTTTGCTTTGTCTTATTCACCCGACACCGCATTGACTGCAAAAGCGCTAACAATGGCCTTTGAGGCAAGGGGAAGGCCACAGAATTTAATGTTTCATTCCGATCAAGGTTGTACTTATACCAGCCTACAATATCGACAACTTTTATGGCGTTATCAAATTAAGCAAAGTATGAGTCGACGGGGTAATTGCTGGGATAATAGTCCTATGGAACGCTTATTTAGAAGCTTTAAGTCAGAATGGATGCCGACGCTTGGGTATCAGTCAATTGAGCAAGCTAAATATGATATTAACAATTACTTTTATACTTATTATAACAGCGTGAGACCTCATTCACATAACAAGGGCTTAACTCCGAATGAAATAGAAACTAATTATTGGAATTTCTCCAACTCCGTGGCCAAAATTACTTGACCACTACATATTGAGCGAGTCAGGTTTATCAGCCAAGGCTATCAAAGTGTTATTTATAACCTCCGGGTCAAGCGCATTATCACCATCGATCAGGGCTAACTTTTCCACAAAATGAGCGTTTCCAGCGCTAACTGCAGAGTCAAAAAGTATCGTTATGACCTTTGCGCTTGGCTCAGATAAGCCCTTTAAATCGCATAGATAATCAATAAATTGAATTTTTTCAGGCTTAGACATATCCATTTTCATTAATGTTGCATCGATATCCTCTTGACTGGGCTTAGTGATAGATGTTTCAAATAAAGAAGTCAGAAGATCAAAGGGAAAAGAATTGCTCCAGTTTACCATCCTTAATAGCTGCCCGATTGCTATTTGGCTAGGGGGATTATTCTTGTTAGCGCATAAAGTTTTCACAAATCCCCAAGTACCAGCTTCTGAAGCCCACTTCAAAACGCGATCAATAGCCACTTGAGTGGGCTTGTTTTCAGTCGTTAAGCTACTCAGGTACATGACATAATTTTCCTTTGCAGGATACATTATACATGCATGATGGAGCGCCTCTGAAACTCTCAATCTTCCAGGTTTATCTGTCGAGCTTTCACAGAGGCATTTAATCGTTTCTAAAGATTCTAAATCATTGGTGTGGTCGACCATGTCAATCAACACCTCTTCTATAGTAGTCACACCCGGTCCATTCTTTCCTTCAATCGTGCACAACAGTCGCATTAATCCGTGTTTCGTAAATTTAGATGCCAATTTTAAAACTCTCTGTATAGCATTTCGATCAGGACTATTCTCTCCCTTTAATGCTAGAAGATAATTAATTGAATCCCAACGTTCAGAGTCCGCGCTATTTACCTTAGAGCAGATAAAAGTTAAAGCAGTACTAACATCAGACCGAGTCGGCTTAGTTACGCTTGTTTCAAACATAAACTTTATTTCATCAAAAGGCAGTTCATCCCTCATCATTTCCTTTAATAAAAGGCTAACTCCTTTTTCACTGGGTGGATAATCCTTAGATTCACATAATTTTTTTACAAAGGCCCAATCACCCAAATCGGCTGCTCCTTGCATTATTTGATCTATATCAGTTGGCTTGGGGTTATTATTAAGTATTAAATTCCAGAGGTATTCGAAATAATAAGGCTGATTTTTAACATTCTTTTTACTCATAACGATGACCAAGGCTTTAGTCATATCGTCGATTGTGAGTGTATTGGTGGATTTTTCACATAAAATCTTGATAATTTCCAGGGAGTCCAAATAAATATCGGCCTCAACATGGTCAATTAATTGCTCTGCTACAGCTTTTCGGCCAGGGGCATATTTCTTATCAAGCATCAATAATTTTCCCAGCAAATCCAATTTGTTTGCGTTATATGCTTTTACGAAGATCAGTTCATTGGTTTTTTGATCAGGTTTATTATCGCCTGTTAAATCGCAGAGGTAATTAATATGCTCCCAGTATACAGAGTCAGTTTTTTTGACTTTCCATTTACAAATATTTTTTAAAATAGCAGAGACATGAGTTTGATCTGGCTTATTAGTACTTTTTTCGAATATGTGCGTCAGTACATCATAGGGTAACTCTAAATTCTCATTCACCTTATCTTGCACTAAATTTCCTAGTACTTTTGCGGAAGGGGCATAGGTCTCTGGTAATTCACACAAGGTTTTAAGAAATTCCCAGCTATCTATATTTTCTTTCTTTTCAAATCTATTATTTTCTTTTTCATTAAATATATAAATTTTTTGTACAGCTAAGTCTATGCTTTCTTGCTTAGGCCTATTTGCAGCTGTTAAAGCGCAAAGATAACGAATAATTTCTACCCTTGAAAATAAGGTATTACAAGCTACTATTAGAGCCCCAGTAACGGCATCTTGGTCAGCACCTCCACTTTCACACAAATATTTAACAACTTTTACCGACCCAGCTCTAGCTGCATCCTGCAAAACATCTGTTATATCAGCTTCAGTAGGTGCTTCCTCTTTAGGCAAAGCACAGAGCTCTGTAATTACATCAACCTTGTCATTTAGTGCAGCACTCCGTAATTTAAAAAATTTTGTGAAGGGCATTGAGAGTCTCCAAAGGGATTATAAGCTAGTTTAGCCTGGAAGTTTGACCAAATAATACCATAAAACCCTAAATGTCGTCAATTTGCATAATTTAAACACATAAGATCATAATTGAAACAATAAAGGATGTGCCACTATTTTGCAAAACTCCTAAGCCAACTTCAAACCCTCAAAAATTAAAGTATACTCCTTGCAATAGGGAATATAAAAAAGTGACTAATGACTCATTCTTTTCTCATAAATGTTTTTATCGTTCTGGCAGCAGCTTGCATTATCATACCTCTAGCGTCTCGCTTTAAACTTGGCTCGGTTCTCGGCTATCTAATCATTGGAGTGCTAATTGGCCCTTTTGGCTTTAAATTGATAGGAAATGCCGTAGAAATTATGCATTTTGCTGAGTTTGGCGTCATTATGATGCTCTTTCTAATCGGCTTAGAGCTGGAACCAGAAACCCTGTGGCGGCTTCGAAAAGCAATCGCTGGCTTGGGTAGTTTACAAGTGATTCTGACAACTGCTAGTTTATGCCTTTGCGGTATTGCGCTCGGTTTTGATTGGCGCCTTAGTTTAGCGGTTTCAATGGCGCTCTCTTTGTCATCTACAGCCCTTGTTTTGCAACGATTGCAAGCAAGAAATCTTATGCGTACAACAATTGGTGAAACGTCCTTTGCCGTTTTGCTGTTTCAGGATATAGCCGTAATTCCTATTCTCCTCATTATGTCCTTGTTAGTTCCACCAGGCATTGCGCCGATCGAGCATAGCGGTTTTCTTCATTCTTTATCAGTTTGGGCTCAGGTCGGAGTAATTGTCGCTGTCATTGGAGCCGTTGTTATCCTTGGCAATTATTTTTCACACTATTTTTTCTATCTCATCGCAAAAACCAATCTGCGGGAAGTATTTACTGCGACCTCCTTGGCCCTAATCGTTGGTATTACCTTATTGATGGAAACAATTGGTATGTCACCAAGCTTGGGTGCCTTTATTGCTGGGGTAGTTTTGGCCAACTCGGAATATAAACGCAGATTAGAGACTGATATAGAACCCTTTAAAGGCTTATTACTGGGTTTATTCTTTATTTCAGTCGGCATGCGAATGGATTTTTCTATCATGTCGCAAAATCTGGCACCCTTATTGGCCATTGTTGCTGCTTTTATTCTGATTAAAGCCTTGGTGCTGTTCTTTCTAGGACGCTTTTTCAGACTCAGCAATGTTCAGGCTCTTGGCATTGCCTTAGCACTATCCCAGGGTTCAGAATTCGCCTTTGTTTTATTTCAGTCAGCGAGTACTACTGGGGTAATTACTCACGCTAAAGCGAATTTTTTCATCCTTGCTGTGGCCTTATCAATGGCTGTAACACCATTGATAATGCTTGCTTACAACCGTTTGCTTGTACCTCGATTTATGAGTCCCTTCCGACGAAAATATGACCAAATTGATGAGCAGCAGTCTGTTATTCTCGCCGGTTACGGTCGCTTTGGCCAGGTTATTGGTCGTTTTCTTACTGCACAAGCAATTAAACTGACCATTTTAGAAAAAGATCCGGAGCAACTCGAATTACTGCGCAAGTTGGGATTTAAAGTTTATTTCGGAGATGCCTCACGCCTTGACTTACTAAAAAATGCGGGTGCAGACAAAGCAAAACTTCTGGTCATTGCCATCGATGACCCTGAGACCTGTTTGGAAATAGTAAAGCTTGCCAAGCAGGAATTCCCTCAACTGAAAATCTATTCCCGGGCCCGTAATCGCAGACATGCTTTTGAATTAAATAAAGCTGGTGTTGATTATTTCAAGCGTGAAACCTTTGATTCATCTCTAAGTATGGCTCAGGAAGTCATGAAATTTCTTGGACTTAGCCCAGAATTGATGCGCAGAAAAGCGCGTACCTTTGCCCAGCATGATGAAGCGTCTTTACGAAAGTCCTTTGAATTTTTTAACAAGGAACATGAATTAATAAGCTTCACAAGGCAAGCCATTGGTGAGCTTGAACAGATACTGCAAGATGACCAACTTTCATCAGTTAAATCAAAAAAAGGGTAGCCTGGATGCAGCGCAGCGAAATCCGGGATCAGTTGCAAGATATTCCCGGATTTCGCTCTTGGCTACCTGAATCTCTATAAATTATGTTCTTTATACCGAGCAATAGAACTTAGAATTTCACGATGCGCACCTTCTGGGCCTTCCCATCCATTCAATTTAACCCATTTACCATCTTCCAAATCTTTATAATGCTGGAAAAAATGCTCCAGAGTTACTAATTGATGGCGTGGTAAATCTTCATAGGTTTTTATTGATTCATACATTTTGCAAATTTTAGAGGTAGGAACAGCAAGCAATTTTGCATCAATACCAGCCTCGTCAGTCATTTTCAGCATGCCAACCACACGGCAGGAGATTACCGAACTAGAAATCAAAGGCACCGGGGTTATCACTAAAACATCAACCGGATCACCATCTTCCGATAGAGTATTGGGAATATAACCATAATTAGTGGGATAAAACATTGCTGTAGAAACAAAACGATCAACAAAGAGAGCGCCACTCACTTTATCTACTTCATACTTTACTGGCGCCCCATTCATAGGAATTTCAATGATGACATTAATTTCATTTGGTACGCTTGAACCACTTTGGACATCCATTAAACTCATTTTTATACTCTCACTGACTGATATAAAGACGCGCTATTATGCGCAAAATACAGGTAAAAGGCAAAATTAGGCGATGAATTTTATCTAAATTGAATTAAAGCAGGGTCTGTCGTCAGTCTCTGACTAAGGGTATAATATCTGGTTTTATTAAAGCATCAGGATGAACATGGACTGCTTATTTTGTAAAATTGCGTGCGGGGACATTCCCTCAAAAGTGGCATTTGAAGATCCGGACATTATCGTTATTCACGATATTAAGCCCCAAGCCCCGATACATATGTTAGTTCTTCCCAAGCAACATATTGCTACAATTAATAATGTGGACAACAAAAATGAACAGCTTTTAGGTCGGATGATACTAACTGCAAAGATAATGGCCAAGGCTGAAAAAATTAGCGAGGATGGATACCGACTTGTTTTTAATGTTAATTCCAGTGGTGGGCAGGATGTTTACCACATACATTTACATATACTCGGTGGCCGTCAGATGACATGGCCTCCGGGTTAGGACAGATATTATGCACAGATTATATAAAAAGATTTTAGAAGAGATTGGCGAAGATGTTAATCGTGAGGGACTGAGGGATACACCAGAACGTGCCGCTAAAGCACTGCGTTATCTTACCAAAGGTTATCATGAGAATCTTGAAGAAATCATAAACAATGCCCTATTTTATTCAGATATGAGTGAGATGGTTATCGTCAAAGACATTGAAATGTATTCAATGTGTGAGCATCATTTATTACCTTTTTTTGGACACTGTCATGTCGGGTACATACCTGATGGTAAAGTGATAGGCTTATCTAAAATAGCGCGTATTATTGATTATTTTGCTCGACGCTTACAAATTCAAGAACGCTTAACCTCAGAGATTGCTGACTGTATTCAGTCCATTACTGGTGCACGTGGCGTGGCAGTTATCGTAGAAGCCAGGCATTTGTGTATGATGATGCGCGGCGTTGAGAAACAGCATTCAGCGATGACTACTTCAGTGATGTTAGGCGAAATGCGCGAACTACTATCTTCTCGCAACGAGTTTTTAATGTTGATTAAAAAAAACTGAATCTCTCTGAATTTTTCTCTTCCGGGAATTAAATTAAGGAAGAAAAAATTTTATCTCTACCCGCCGCGGCTTGTCCGCGGAACCAGCGATCTCCTCTAATACTGAAATCCTGTATTCCATAGATAAGCCGCGGAAGGTAGGGCGGAAAGTGTTAATAATCCTTAGTTAATGGCAGTGGAAACAGGAGGAGAGGAACCTAAGACAGCGCTTTTTAGAGACTTTTTTTATTTTTTAAAAATCATAACCTTTGTTTATATTCCTTTATTTTCAATAGTTATCTCCGAATGAACATTTATTGAAGTCTCTGCAGAAGACCCATTTATTTTGTTTTCTTTAGATTTGGAAACAAAAACTCCTGGATAATTTGTATCAATAAAGGTGTTTTCATTTTTTGATTTTAAATGCTCATCAGAACACATATCCATCTCGAGATAGTTGGGATAATGTTCTAATTTAGTTATCTCATTCCTATAGCTTCTAGACATGCTGTTAACACCTTGATATTCAAGCAATTTCAAGGCATTTTCTTTTATAGATTGACGATATAGAGTGTAAAATATGGGAACTATGACGGTAAAAAAAGAAAATATAAATACTAACCACCAGCTTAAATCTAACAGAGGTCTACGCGCTTCTTCCACAAGTTCCTGAGGTGACTTGGTATCGTTATAATCACTATATCCGTTAATTGATGATTTAATAATTGTTGTATCGTGATAGAAATGTTTAATTTCAGAGAAAGGTACCTGTAATTTATCCCATTTTTTTTTAGTTTCAACCAAAAAATAGGGATAACAGATGGTTCCATCTTTTTTGCTTGAGTTTTGTTCTTTCTCTTTTTTCTGAGCAAATTCCATAGCTTCTTGTTCAGTTACAAATAATCTAATTCCTTTGATGATAGGTTCAGATCTATGAAGACGAGTTCCAAAGGACCTAAATAGAACCCAGGGTACAAATTGCTCGTCTATTTTATCCCAAAGTCGCTCAATTTGTATAAAGTTTCGTTGGGTTTCGGTCTCAAAAGACCCACCCACTGCAAAATATTGTGGCATATTAGTGATCCAATAATCTATTTGTACTATATATTAACATTGTTGCTTGATTAATGTCTAATATACGAAAAAGGAATTTAATAATCTCTGTGTAATGGATGTGTAAATATTAGATTTAAGGAAATAGACTTTCCTTGTTTAATTATGAAAGCGAGAGACGGCATAGCCGTCTCTCGCTATACATTAATCTTCTTTAGTAGAAGTTTGAGTCTCATCTGTCTCAGCTACATCATCTGTTACAGCTTCGGCTTCAGCTTCTGCTGGCGCATTTGAAACTTCCGCTTGTGGTTTGTCTTTCCACTCCAGCTTCACTCGGCCTTGTTTATCAACACCAGCTACAAAAACCTCAATCTCTTGGCCTTCACTTAGCATTGATTCAACTTTTTGTGTACGGTCAGAGCAAATTTGAGAGATATGCAAAAGGCCATCTTTACCAGGAAGTAAATTAATAAAGGCACCAAAATCAACGATTTTAGATACTTTACCTTTATAGCTTTGACCAACTTCTACTTCTGCAATTAATGCCTTAATTTGACGTTGTGCTTCTTCCAAAGCTTCCGCATCCGGAGAAAACAGTTGCACAACACCATTATCATCGATATCAATAGCAACGCCAGTACTTTCAATTAAGCCTTTGATTGTGGAACCGCCTTTGCCAATAATAGTACGAATCTTATCTTCAGCTACTTTCATAGTAGTAATTCTTGGTGCATGCTCGGACAATTCTTCACGATGTTCAGCCAGGGAATTGTTCATAACGCCCAGTATATGTAACCGTCCAGCTAAAGCCTGATCCAAAGATTGTTCCATAATGTCTTTGGTAATTCCGGTGATTTTAATGTCCATCTGCAAAGCCGTTATACCTTTTTCGGTTCCAGCCACTTTGAAATCCATATCACCTAAATAATCTTCATCACCCAAAATATCCGTTAAAACGGCAAAGCGCTCGCCTTCTTTAATGAGTCCCATAGCTACACCGGCAACAGGGGCTTTAATTGGAACGCCTGCATCCATTAACGCTAAACTGGTACCACAAACAGTAGCCATTGAGCTTGAGCCGTTTGATTCTGTAATTTCGGATACTATCCTTAAAACATAGGGAAATTCACTTGTGCTTGGTAAAACTGCCATTAAGCTTCTTTTTGCTAAACGACCATGTCCTATTTCTCGACGCTTAGGACTGCCAACCATTCCTGTTTCACCAACAGAGTAGGGAGGAAAATTGTAGTGCAACATGAATCTATCTTTAGACTCTCCAATCAAACTATCCAGAGTTTGCGCATCACGGTCATTACCTAAGGTGACAGCAACAATCGCTTGGGTCTCACCACGAGTAAATAAAGCAGAACCGTGAGTTCTTTCCAAAAATTTAGTGCGGATTGCAATTGGACGCACTGTTTTCTGATCGCGACCATCAATACGTGGCTCACCATCAAGGATGCGGTTGCGGACAATTGATTTTTCGAGGGAATCTAAAATTGAGCCTATCGACTCAACCTGGACGTCTTCACGTTCACTAGCAATTGTTTCACTAATTTGTCTTCTTAACTCATCAAGGCGTTGATAACGCTGTTGCTTGTCTTTTATTAGATAAGCTTCTGTAACTGGAGTTGTAGCAAGTTCTGCAATCTGCGTTTCCAAATCTGCAGCGACGGTAGCCGAAGTCCAATCCCAGGAAGTCGCTCCGACTTCCTCAGCCATTTCTTTAATCGTCTTAATGACGCCTTTCATCATTTCATGACCATAAAGAACAGCGCCAAGCATAATTTCTTCACTTAATTCGTTCGCCTGAGACTCCACCATCAGAATCGCATCTTCAGTTCCGGCTACAACTAAATCAAGGTCAGATTCTGCAATTTGCTTATGGCCTGGATTCAACAGATAAATACCATCTTTATAACCAACGCGCGCAGCCCCAATCGGTCCCTGGAATGGGATACCAGAAATTGACATAGCAGCTGAGGCTCCGATCATAGCAATGATATCTGCAGGAGCCTCTGGATTTAAGGACAATACTGTTGCAATTACCTGCACTTCATTACGAAAACCTTCAGGGAATAATGGGCGAAGAGGTCTATCAATTAGACGAGAAGTTAAGGTTTCACTTTCACTGGGACGGCCTTCACGCTTATTAAATCCGCCAGGAATTTTACCAGCAGCAAAGGATTTTTCCTGATAGTTAACCGTCATAGGGAAAAAGTTATTTTTTTCAGCCCCATCTTTACGTCCAACTACAGTTACCAAAACCTGAGTGCCAGCCATAGTTGCAAACACCGCTCCATGAGCCTGTCTCGCAATTTCACCTGTTTCAAGCACAAGCATGTGTTCACCGAATCGTATTTCTTTAGTGATTTTAGTCACGTAAGTCACCTCTTATATATTTGTACCTTCAACGCATTAAGCAGTTTTGATCTGCTTACCAGAAAATTCTATTTGAGTCTGCTGACTTCTACTATTTTGGTCAAAAAGCCATTTTTTGCTACGCAGCGCTCATATTTAATAATGATTCACCAGCGCGCGAAATTAAGGCTTTTCGGTTAAAACGTTGCCAACTGATTCTTTTTTAAAAATAATAACAAAAAGGCGCATAAAACCGCGCCTTTCATTTCGATTGGAAATTGCAAGTCAGTTTCACTGAGCTTTGCTCAATGAATCAATAAGAATCTCTTAAACCCAAACTTTGGATTAGAGTCTGATAACGGGCTTGATCATTCCTTTTCAAATACTTCAGTAGCTTGCGGCGCTTGTTTACCAACTCTTGCAAGCCTCTACGTGAGTGAAAATCTTTCTTATTAACTTTAAAGTGCTCTGTTAAATATTTAATACGTCCTGTTATTAAGGAAACCTGGACTTCTGGCGAACCAGTATCGTTATCAGCTCTTTTGTATTCATTAACAATTTCTGCTTTTTGTACGCTAGTTAGCGACATTGTTCACTCCTGGAGATAAGCTAAGTGTTTATTCAAAGGGAAGCATTCTATCAAGGCATGTAACGATACACAAGTATTAGCTGATATTTTTGTGTTTAATAGCCCTTGGCTTAGGCCTCAATTGATAATAAACGTCTTACAGAGAGATTACCTGAACTATCAAGCTCTCCCAAACCAACAAATAGTTCTGCTTCATCATAAAGTCGAACAGAACCTTCTTGTTGATGGTCAAAAACTTTGGCAAGACCTTTACCCTGTCGCAAGGCTAAAATTTCAGCATCCTTCAAAGTTATGGCGGGTAAAAAATTAACTGCTCGTTCCATAGGCAACAAACAGGCTTTTAATTCCGCTTCAGATTTATTTTCTAATTCTTCCAGAGAATACATTGGCTCGTTTACAAAGCCGGCCGTATTTAATCGATGTAATTTTTTAACATGGGCACCAACACCTAGAATATCGCCAATATCTTCAACCAGGTTACGAATATAAGTCCCTTTTGTACAGGTCACTTTAATATCAAAGAGCTTGCCGTCAAAGGCGACTAATTCAAGTTCATGTATTGTAATTTCTCGTGGCTCACGCTCAATCGTAATGCCATTTCGAGCATATTTATAAAGTGGTTTTCCCTTGTGTTTTAGAGCTGAAAACATTGATGGAGTTTGTTTGATTTTACCTTGAAATTGCTTTAAAGCATTTTCCAAATCGTTTTTGGTGAGGCTAAATGAGGAACAGGTTTCTATAATTTCACCCAAGGCATCAGCTGTATTAGTTTTAATACCCAGCAAGCCACTAGCTTCATAGCATTTATCAGCGTCCAGTAAATATTGACAAACTTTAGTTGCTTCACCAAAGCACAGCGGCAGCATACCTGTTGCAAGAGGATCAAGGCTTCCTGTATGTCCTGCTTTTTTGGCTTTGTATAAATGCTTAACCCGTTGCAACAACCCGTTAGAGGTAAGTCCTTGCGGCTTATTAACTAATAAAATACCATTAATACTTTGTTTTGCTTCAGCTTTGCTCATCTTTATCGTTGTCGTCAGGTGGATTTACTTCGTCAATCAAACGGCTTAAACGTCTGCCGTATTCTATTGATTCATCATAGACAAAATGTAATTGGGGAACTGTACGCAGCTTTACGCTTCGCGCTAAAGCTGTTCGTAGATAAGGAGCGGCAGAATTTAAAATAGTTGCAGTTTCTGCAATATCTGCATTAAGGACTGTAAAATACACTTTTGCATGGCCTAAATCTGCAGCTACCTTGACCGTTGAAATAGTTACAAAGGCCGGGAGACGTGGATCTTTAATTTCCTGCTGAATTATTTGCGACAGTTTGCGTTGCATCATCTCTGAAACGCGATCTATACGCTTAAAATCGTTACTCATAAATCCCGCTTTATCTCTATGGTTTCAAACACTTCAATCAGATCGCCCGGCTTGACATCATTATAATTTTTTACACCAATTCCACATTCAAACCCTTGGCGAACTTCAAGGACATCATCTTTAAATCGACGCAGTGATTCAAGTGTACCTTCATAGATCACCACGTTATTTCTGAGTACACGAATTGGATTATTTCGTTTAATTGTACCTTCGAGAACCATACATCCAGCAATGGCTCCTATCTTTGGCGAACGAAACACATCACGAACTTCTGCAATACCCACAATTTCTTCTTTAAATTGTGGCGCCAACATACCAGTTAGAGCACCTCTGACCTGATCGACAATGTCATAAATAACAGAGTAATAGTGTAAGGCAACTGATTCTTGTTCTGACAAACGTCTAGCACCGCTATCTGCCCGTACGTTAAATCCAATAAGTATGGCATTTGAGGCAATAGCCAAATGCACATCTGATTCTGTAATTCCACCTACGCCACTGGCAATTATCTCAACCTTAACTTCATCAGTTGATAATTTTACTAAGGCATCTGAAATGGCTTCAATAGAACCTTGCACATCAGCTTTTAAGACAACGGTTAGTACTTTTGCTTCAGCAACAGTCATATTTTCAAAAATACCCTCCATGGAGGATTTTTGTCTTCTTGCTAATTTAACATCTCTGAATTTTCCTTGACGGAATAAAGCAACTTCACGTGCACGTTTCTCATCAGGCACAACAACAGCATCATCGCCGGCATGAGGAATGGCGGAAAGACCAAGAACTTCAACCGGAGTGGAAGGACCAGCACTATCTACCAAGGTACCATTATCACTAACCAGAGCGCGGACGCGGCCATATTGAAGACCGGCAAGAAGGATATCACCTCGATGCAGAGTACCGCTCTGCACCAAAATTGTGGCTACAGGACCTCGTCCTTTATCCAATCGTGATTCAATGACGACACCTTTAGCCGCGCCATCAGTATTAGCTCTTAACTCTAGAACCTCAGCCTGCAATAAGATGGCATCTAATAAGGCATCGATACCGAGTCCGGATTTAGCCGAAATTTGGACATACATAGTATCGCCGCCCCAAGACTCAGGGATGACGTCATAGGCAGATAATTCATTCATTACTCGATCAGCATCTGCATCTGGTTTATCCATCTTGTTTATTGCGACAATAATGGGCACTTTTGCAGCTTTGGCATGCTGTACAGCCTCGGTTGTTTGTGGTTTTACACCATCATCTGCAGCAACAATAAGAATTACGATATCTGTCGCCTGCGCTCCCCGAGCACGCATCGCTGTAAAAGCGGCGTGACCAGGTGTGTCTAGGAAAGTAATATCGCCTTTCTCGGTGCTAACGTGATAAGCACCAATATGTTGGGTTATTCCCCCTGCTTCGCCTGCTGCGACTTTTGTTCTTCTAATATAGTCAAGCAGAGAGGTTTTACCATGATCTACGTGTCCCATTATTGTTACGACAGGCGCACGGGATGCTAAATGGCTACCCTTGGTCAAAGCGTCGCCTAAATCATCTTCAATAGCACTTTCTTTTAGTAAATGGGGTTTGTGCCCCATTTCTTCCACAACAATAACAGCTGTGTCCTGATCAATAACCTGATTTATGGTTGCCATAGCACCTAAACCAATCATTACTTTAATTACTTCTGCGGCTTTAACAGACATACGCTTGGCCAGCTCGGCGACGGTAATTGTTTCAGGGAGTGCAACTTCACGGATAACCGGCGTTGTCGGCATAGCAAAACCGTGGGTTAATGCCTCTTCTGCTTCGCGATATTTCTCGGATTTTTCCGTTCCCTTGCGTCGTTTAACTTTGCCGCGTTTATGGCGACCCTGCATACCTCTATCATCATCATCTGGCTCAGGTGCAACATATTTACCCTTCTTTTTAGCCTTTTTGAAATCGGATTCACTCTCTGTTTTTTCAACGTGTTTTTTCTTGGATTTATCTGCTTTGACTTCTTCAACAGGAACAATTAATGGTTCCCCATTGACGTTTAAAGGCAGGGGCTCTGCGCTGGCAGCTGTAATCTCTAAATTATTCTGCTCTCCAGCAAGTTGTTCGGATTCAACTTTTTCGCCCTGTACAAGTTTTTCGGCAGCTTGAGCGGAGTTTTCTTCTGTGGTTGTAACTAACTCTTCTTTCAAAGCAACTTCTTCAAGTATCAGATTTTCTTCTTCAACTTCAATTTCCTGTCCACTTTGCGGGTCAATTAGCGAGCTACGTTTAACATAGGTTCTTTTCTTACGTACTTCAATATTAACCGTTTTACCGCTATGCACATCATTGCCTAATTTAACCTGAGACAGACTTTTGCGTTTCAAAGTAATTCGCTCTGGAGTAGTACGCACATCACGGTTAGCGCTGCTCTTTAAATGAGTGAGCAAAATCCGTTTTTGTTCTTCATCGACCGTTTGGGTAGCATCAATAAATGATAATCCTGCTTCCTGTAACTGGGTCAATAGGCGTTCAACTGGGATACCAACGACCTGCGCCAATTGTTTAACCGTCACATCAGCCATAAATTTTAACCCCCTTTCAGCAATTCTTATAGAAGAACCGCTTTGATTCTAAAGATTCAAACACTGTAAGTTCAGTGCAAGAAATTTAACCGGCATTTCTAAATGCCCTTTCTCAAAATACAAGTCAGGAAAAAAGAAATATAAAAAATCTCATTGCTTAGATCCTAACCAAAATAGCTGGAATTTCTGCTTTTGCTGTCATTTACTTT
>JACCSX010000079.1 GCA_013812775.1 Tatlockia sp.
TGGATACCTATGTTGTTGCCTGCTTTCAAAATAAAAATCGTTTTATCTTTAATGTGTTACTTTCTCTGCCCAACGCAGATCTTGGTTTATTAGTTTCGAAAAAAGATAAGTCTTTTTTTAGACCCTCTCTATTTGATAGAAAGCAGCATGGAGTAAATGATGATAATCTAAGGTTGTCTCCTTTACTGCATTTTGCTATTCAAGAATGGCCAAAGGTAGTTCCTGATTTATTATCCTTGGGGGCTCAAGTTTCTTCCAAAGATTATTATACTTACTGGGTTGAAAAACATTATGGCCGTTCGATAATTTCTAACTACTACGAATTTTTTAATGAGGGGATGTCTCCTTTACATGTCGCCTCCATCCTCAATAACACAACAATCATGCTTCAATTAATTCAAAAGGGAGCCGATGTAAATAGCCTTGATGAATATGAACGTACGCCACTGCATATGGCAGCGCTTTATAACAATCCTGAGGCTATTGATATTTTAATAGAACAGGGGGCTAATAAAGACTGCTTCTATGGGGAGCTGAAAACTACTCCCTTAACTCTGGCAATACATTGCCGACATACTGCAGTGGTAACCGCTTTATTGAAGCATAATTGCTCTCTTGACTATGATATAAACCGACTGTTGTACTGGGCGGTTGCTAATGGCCAAATAGGTCTTATCAGCAAATTAGTGGAAAATGATCCTGCTTTATTAACAAACCATTTAGGCCTCATAAAAAATGGTATTATATCGCCGGCAGAATATAATAGCAGGGAATTTAACTGGTATAAGGGACTAAAAACTATATATCCTTACAACGATTCATTTAGCTATGTTAAGTATATTGAAGTTTTAAAAACTTCTAAGAAAGATCTTGAATTTATACACCAATTAATTGCATTAACAGAGAATAAAGATACGCAACAAAAAATCAGAGGAATAGGTCTAGAATTCATGTTGCGACTACATAAATATGATGAAGTGGTTGCAATGCTTGGACTTAATTCTGAGGTCTCTAATGAAGATCTTTTATCAGATAAAGAATGGTTATCACTTCTATCCGAATATCAATCCGAAAATAACACGATATATTCTGGTACCCTATTACACGGAATGGTCATCTGTATTGATGAAAAAGATAATAATACTGTACTGGTTTTAGACTATTTATTGACTAAGGCTAAGGAAGTTTCCTTTGATTTTTGTCTAAAGGGTGGAAGTGGAAGAACGATACATCAGACGGCTCAGATATGGAGTGGGGATGCTTCCAATGAGTTAAAACAAAGGTTGCTGGAATTGGAACAAGGCAGTATTCGTCAAAAGCTGATAGGAAAACAAAGGTTGTTGGAATTGGAACAAGGCAGCATTCGTCAAAAGCTGATAGATAAAATAAATGTTGCTATTTTAGGTAAGGATAAGGTTAACAATCCAAAAACCGAACTGCCTATCGATGATAAAACATCTTACCTGGGTTGGATGAATTTAAAGGCAACAGGAACAAGGGGCTTCAGCCGATTTAGTCATTGGTATCATGGCGACAGTGGTGTAAAAAGAGCACGTGATTTATTGGAAATTGCTAATAATCCCGAGGCAAGCTATGAAGTAATTCTCTCGCATCTTCAAAATGCTTTCAAAGACTCCTCTAATCATAAACATTCTTTAAGTCGTTATTTAGTGGCCCAATTTAATGGTCAGGATTTTGCTGAATTGAAAGAATTGAAGGATGAAAGTTTTACGGAAATTAAAACTAACTTTAAATTCGTCTAATAATCCCTATTTAGGACGCATCCAAGTCCTCTTTTGAAATTTCTTTGCTGGCATCAATTATCGCATCAATAATTCCGGGTTCAAGGCTTGAGTGGCCGGCATCTCGGATAATTCTTAAAACTGAAGCTGGTAAAGCCTGATGTAATTCCCAAGCACCTTGAAGCGGACAAATCATATCGTAGCGGCCATGGATCAGGTAGGTTGGCATATGTCTGATTTTATGAATGTTGTTAATTATCTGATTTTCTTCAATAAAATAGCGATTGTTGATGTAGTACGACTCCAAATTAGCAAGAGCAAGGGCAAAATGAGGATCGCTGTATTGTTCTATCAAACAAAGATGAGGCTGCAAACTCGCGCAGCGCGCCTTCCACAAAGACCAGTTTTTAGCAGCAGACATGCGTGCTAAATCATTATCGCCTTGCAAGCATTTAGCATAATAGTCAAGGATTTTAGACTGTTCCTCTGCCGGTACATTAGAAATAAAATCTTGCCAATAGTCGGGATAAATCTGATTAGCACCGTCTTTATATAACCAGTCAACATCCTGCTTCCTGCCAAGAAAAATTTGGTATAACAACAAGGCTGAAACCTGTTGGGGGTAGAGTTCTGCATAAAGCAGTGCCAACAGCGAGCCCCAACCACCTCCAAATAACACAAAACGGTTAAGGCCGAGATAATCTCGAATAGCATCAATATCGTCCAGCAAATTTTTAGTGTTGTTATTCTCTTGGGCGATATAAGGTGTGGAACGTCCACAACCACGTTGATCTGCGATAATCATGCGATAAACCTGCGGATCAAAAAAGCGGCGCAAATGGTTGTCTCCACCACCACCAGGGCCTGAGTGCAAAATAATGACAGGAATACCTTCCGGATTACCCACTTCTTCGAGATATAGCACATGCGGATCGCTGACTTTGAATTCATGGCTTTTATAAGGTTTAATAACCGGATAAAAAGGGTGCATTGCAGTCTCATCTAAATAGTTCTTAATTTTTAATCTTATACCCTGCTGAGAGAAATTGAAAAGAAAGTCTGGTTTAAAACATTAAATTATTAGAATATGATTTCTTTCGAGCAAAGGAGAATTTGTGAATGCAAGTAAAAGCAGCAGTGGCTTATGAGGCTGGCAAGCCCTTAATAATAGAAATGGTAGATCTGGAAGGGCCAAGGCAAGGCGAGGTGCTTGTAGAAATAAAGGCAACTGGCGTTTGCCATACTGATGCGTTTACTCTCTCTGGTGACGACCCGGAAGGGCTTTTCCCTGCAATTTTGGGACATGAAGGTGCTGGTATAGTTGTTGAGGTAGGCCCGGGGGTGCAATCACTTAAACCGGGTGATCATGTGATACCGCTTTATACTCCAGAATGCAGGCAATGTGAGTATTGCCTTTCGCAAAAAACCAACCTTTGCCAAGCTATTCGCAGTACGCAGGGAAAGGGTTTAATGCCTGATGGCAGCAGCCGTTTTAGTTTAAATGGTAAGAAGTTATTTCATTATATGGGGACGTCAACCTTTGCTAATTACACAGTCTTACCTGAAATTGCGCTGGCTAAAATTCGTCCTGATGCTCCCTTTGAAAAGGTTTGTTATATCGGTTGCGGCGTTACCACAGGCATTGGTGCCGTTATTTATACGGCAAAGGTTCAGCCTGGTTCAAAGGTTGTGGTCTTCGGTTTGGGCGGTATCGGCCTAAATGTGATTCAAGGCGCACGCATGGTAGGGGCTGAGCAAATCATTGGCGTTGATATCAATCCGCACCGTCAGGCTTTGGCAACTAAAATGGGAATGACAGATTTTGTCAATCCGGATGAACTTAGGGGCGATCTTGTAGCCTATCTTGTCGAGTTAACCAAAGGTGGCGCTGACTATAGTTTCGAATGCGTTGGTAATGTGAAACTCATGCGCCAGGCTTTAGAGTGTTGCCATAAAGGTTGGGGAGTATCGACGATTATCGGGGTTGCTGGTGCTGGGCAGGAAATCTCAACCAGGCCCTTTCAATTAGTGACAGGTCGGGTTTGGAAAGGCTCCGCTTTTGGTGGAGCGCGTGGGCGAACGGATGTCCCTAAAATTGTTGATTGGTATATGGATGGCAAAATTAACATTGATGATCTTATCACCCATGTTCTGCCTTTAGAACAGATTAATGATGCATTTAAGCTGATGCATGCAGGCGAATCAATCAGGACTGTCATTAAGTTTTAAGGAAAGTTATGAAAATCATTGAAGAACATCGTTGTTTTAACGGCAGCCAATTTGTCTATTCACACCATTCCTCTCAAACCAATTGCACCATGCATTTTGCGCTCTTTTTACCACCACAGGCAAAAGAGCATAAGGTTCCAGTTTTGTACTGGCTTTCAGGGTTGACATGTAATGAGCAGAATTTTATTAACAAAGCTGGGGCTCAACGATTTGCTGCTGAGTTAGGTTTAGCAATCGTTTGCCCGGATACCAGCCCTCGAGGAATTGAGCTACCGGGTGACAGAGATAGCTTTGATTTTGGTATTGGGGCCGGTTTCTATTTGGATGCAATTCTGGAACCCTGGGCAAACTATTATCGAATGGGAAGCTATGTGAGCGAAGAGTTAAATCTCTTGGTTTCTCAAAATTTTCCAGTCGATTCACTACGAACCGGTATCTTCGGTCATTCCATGGGTGGACATGGCGCTTTAACTTTAGCCATTAAAAACCCCAGCCTTTATCGCTCTGTCTCAGCCTTGGCTCCTCTCACTGCTCCGATGCAATCGCCTTGGGGACGAAAAAGTTTTAGTGGGTATTTAGGGACTGATAAGGAAATTTGGAAAAATTATGACGCCTGCGAGTTGATTAAAACGAAAGGATGGCCGCACTCCACTATTTTGATCGATCAGGGAACCGCGGATACTTTTTTAAAGGAACAATTAAAACCAGAATTATTCCAGGCGGCCTGTTTAGACGCTGGTGTTAATATAAATTTAAGAATGCGAGAGGGCTATGATCATAGTTACTATTTTATAGCGAGTTTTATCGAAGAGCATTTACAGTTTCATGCAGCTCAACTAGGGGGGAACTAATGGTTTTCAAAGTTGATGAACGTATTGAAACAAGTTGTGAATGGCTGACTGATAAATCCCTATCGAGTCTTTATTTGAAAAATGTTGCTAATTTCCCTTGGGTTATTTTAGTGCCACGAATAGAAACTGTTAAAGAGATTTACCAGTTAGCACTGCCGGAACGTCATTTACTGATGGAAGAAATTACGCTGGTTTCAAAAATTATGGCCGATTATTTCAAACCGGATAAATTAAATGTTGGCGCCTTGGGTAATATTGTCTCACAGTTGCATATCCATATTGTTGCGCGTTTTAAAGAAGACAAGGCTTGGCCAGATAGCATTTGGCAGCCTGAATTAGCTGCTGATGTGTATGAACCGGCAATTTTGAATAAACATATAGTCAATTTACGTGAACTGCTTACCCAACCTGCGGCTTAATATCATGGTTGAGTGCGATCCAACAATTCAGATACTCAGCGATACTCAGGTAAAGTCTGTTGATCCGGGTAAATTTCCTCCAAAGACACGGAAAAGCCATCTTCCCTTACAACCCGTGCATGTGAGCGCTGTAATTCACGCGGTTCCTCAACGCCACAGGAATGGCAAAGAACAGCAACCTCATGAGCCATATTATCAGCATAGTGAAATACACGTTCAGCCTTGTCTTCAACAACTAAACCGCGTTGCAAACCAGGATCCTGAGTAGTGATTCCAGTTGGACAGGTGTTTTCATGGCATTTCATTGATTGGATACAACCCAAAGCAAACATGAAACCTCTTGCTGAGTTAACAAAATCAGCACCGGCGCAAAAGGCCCAGGTGACTCCTGACGGCGTTATCAGCTTTCCGCTTGCAATAACCTTGATCCGTTCGCGCAAACCATAAATAACCAGGATATCGACAAGATTGGGCAGGGATTCCTGAATAGGGAGGCCCACATAATCCATTAACCCTTGCGGTGAGGCGCCAGTTCCACCATCAGCGCTATCTAAACTGATGAAATCAGGGGCGGATTCCTTGCCGCGCTCATGAATTGCATAGCAGAGATCATTTAACCATTCATAACTACCCAGCACGAACTTACAGCCCACAGGTTTGCCGGTTAATTGACGGATATGGTCAATAACATCCAGCAGTTGTTTTACATTAGCTATATCGGTATGGCGATTGGGGCTGATGGAATCTTTACAAGGCGGGATCCCTCTTATTTTGGCAACCTCTTCAGTGACCTTTATTCCAGGTAATATCCCACCTTTACCGGGTTTCGCGCCTTGACTTAGTTTTATTTCAAACATTTTAATGCAGTCATAAGCAGCCATTTCTCTTAATCGATCATCGGATAAATTACCTTCACCATCGCGAAAACCATATTTTGCCGTGCCAATTTGCGCAACGATGTCGCAACCAATTTCAAGATGATAGGGAGAAACACCGCCTTCCCCAGTATTTAGCCAGCAGCCTGCTTTTTTTGCTCCTTTGGCTAAGGCCAAAATAGCCGCTGGGGAAATTGCACCATAACTCATGGCTGAAATGTTAAAAATATGATTGGAAGTGTAGGGTTGCCGGCAGTAAGGACCGATAGTAACAGGTTTAATAGTTGCTGTATTGGTTCCTAATGGTGGAAAAGGGGCGCTAACGAAATAAACGGTTCCTGTGCTATGCAGAGGGCGAGTGGAGCCAAAGCTAATCATCGTATCCAAGTCTTTTGCTGCTCGATAAGCCCATGAGCGGTCAGCTCTATTGAAAGGGAGTTCCTGTCGGTCATCAGCATAAAAATATTGGCGTAAATAAACACCAAGAAATTCAAGAAAATAACGGAAATGGCCTATGATGGGATAATTGCGCAAAACAGCGTGTTTTTTTTGAATTTTATCCCAAATAAATACTAAAATCAGCGAAACAACCACGATAATGGTAATGAGAATGGCGATAATCCTGTTTGTTTCCACTAAATAATATCCTAATAAATCGACTATAAAAATCAATATACACTGTGTTTAAAGTGCAATAAAACATTGTGTTAATTAATTTAGTATATAATTAACCTAATATCCTGGGATTTAGGGGGTCGCGATGGTTGATAATTCCTCACTGGCCAATCACCTGCTGATAGCCATGCCTTCATTAATTGATCCCAATTTTGAGCGCTCAGTGATCTATGTCTGTGAACATCATGTGCAAGGTACTGTTGGATTAATTATCAATAGGCCAATGCAATTTCCTCTTGGCTTGGTTTTTGAGCAAATGCAGATCGAGCCTGCTACGATGGAACGCAACCAGTTGCCTCTTCTCTATGGCGGACCAGTTCAACCTGAGCGAGGCTTTGTAATACACCGGCCACTCGGTGGTTGGCGTTCAAGTCTAGCTTTGGGCGATGACGTGACGGTTACCACATCCAATGATATCATTCGCGCAATCGCTGCCAATAAAGGGCCTAAAGATGTTTTGGTTACCTTAGGTTATGCGGGCTGGAATGAAAGACAATTAGAACAAGAGGTTCTGGATAACGTTTGGTTAGTTTGCCCCTACAAACCGGAGCTGCTTTACGAGGTCCCCTTTGCTGAGCGTTGGGAGTATGCCGGTTTAACGATTGGCGTAAAAATGACTCAATTGACCAGTCAATCAGGCCATTCCTAGAATGTTGTTGGTATCATTCATTTTTAAAGCGGCGGAGATTTCATGCCTGAAGGTGTTTTTCTGGGATTTGATTTTGGTTATAAACGAATAGGTGTAGCAGTAGGGCAGCACATTACCTGTCGCGCTCGACCCTTAATGACCTTGGACGCCAGGCAAGGTGTTCCGGATTGGGATTCTGTTCAAAAAATTATTAAAGAATGGCGCCCGCAAGCATTAATTGTAGGTCTGCCTACTTGCATTGATGATAGTGAACAATACACCACTATAGCTGCCCGTAGTTTTGCCAAGAAGTTAAGCAAACGCTTTTCCCTTCCTGTCCATTTGGTTGATGAGCGACTTACAACTGTTGAGGCGCGTTCTCAGTTGTTTGCTGAGGGTGGATATCGTAGAATCAAGCAATCTCAAATTGATAGCTTTGCTGCTTGTATTATCCTTGAGCAGTGGCTGCAGCATCCCGAATGAAAACATGAACCATTTATTAGAGATTAGCCAACTTAATCAGCAACAAATCTCTTCGCTTCTGGAGCGTGCCCTTAATTTTAAAAACAAGGGCCAATTTCCTTCTTATAAACAACATACAGTAGCAAATCTCTTCTATGAGACTTCTACAAGGACTCGTGCCAGTTTTGAGTTGGCCGCAAAGCGCCTAACTATGTCGGTCATTAATCTTGATTTACAAAATTCCTCAGAAACCAAAGGCGAAATAATTGAGGATACGATAAACACCTTGGCTGCCATGGGTATTAATATCTTTGTGATAAGGCATCGTCAGAATGGATTACAAAATGAATTGGCAAAGAAGGTGGCTGCAAAAATTCATCTGGTTAATGCCGGTGATGGAACGCATGCCCATCCTAGTCAAGCACTGCTCGATCTAATGACAATTAGCGAACAAAAGCCTGATCTTGGTCGGCTTAAAATAGCTATTATTGGTAATATTCGCCATTCTCGAGTTGCAAACTCGTTGCAAAGTATTTGTTCTACTTTAAAGGTAGGTCAATTAAGCTTGATAGCACCGAAAATCTGGCAACCAGAAAAAGTTCATTATGGTGTGGTGACGGATTCCTTAATTGACGGTTTAGCAGACGCTGATGTTGTTGTCTGCCTGCGAGTTCAACATGAGCGCTTGGAGGCAAATGAGCAGATGGATTTATCAACCTATCGTAGTCAATTTGCGCTAACCAAGGATACCCTCAAATTCGCCAAGCCCGACGCTATGGTGATGCATCCAGGCCCTATGAACCGGGGTGTGGAAAT
>JACCSX010000094.1 GCA_013812775.1 Tatlockia sp.
TTCATGTTTAATGAATTGTGCTTAACCTTAACTTGTTATAAAGTAGCCGGCAGGTTGTAAGTCCAACATTATAATATGGAAATTCTCTGTTTTTATGCAGGGATAGCTTTTGTTTACACAAAATCTGTTTATCCCTTTTTACTCATCGCTATTTCTTTGTTCTTCAAACCAAAGAGGTCTTTTATTTTTTGGTTTTTGGCAGCGCTGATTTATGGCTTTGCTCATCAATATTGGATTCAGGATCGTGGCATGCCAGAGGATCGGGTTCTTGCCAATGTCAGGTTGGAGGGAAGCATTGTTTCGATCCCCAATGCTAGTCTTACAAAAACGCAATTTCAATTTCATGCTAATCGACTCAATGATAAAGCGGTGGATGCCACGATTTTACTTGCTTGTTATCAACATTGTCCGCTGTTTAAAGCAGGTCAGATCTGGCGTTTAGACGTAAAATTAAAAAAACCTGAAAATTTGGCCAACCCTGGCAGTTTTGATTTTGTAAGCAGCTTAAAAGGGCGACATATTAATTGGACAGGATATATCCGGCATGGATCTGTAAAATTAAGCGAAACGGCTACAAATCAACATAGCTTTCTTGTTTTAAGAGAAAAATTAGCACTAACTATGGAACAAGCGCTGCCCAATAGTCCAAGCCTTGGCATTTTGCAGGCGCTTACTTTAAATGTGACTTCCCATATTGATAAAGATCAATGGGATTTGTTTCGCCGTACCGGGACCACTCATCTTATGGTAATTTCCGGCTCACACATTGGTTTGATTGCCGGGTTCTGTTATTGGTTAATGAAATGGCTTTGGTCGCGCTCAAGTCGTTTGTGTTTATACTGCCCAGCGATTAAAATTGCCTCAGTGGCAGGATTGTTATCAGCCCTAGTTTATGCATTATTAGCAGGGTTTGAACCGCCTTCGCAACGCTCGCTGATAGCTTGTTTTTTCCTGTTATTAAGCAATTTTCTAAGCCAGCGCTTCACTGTCTGGCAAGCCTGGCGTTATGGTTTATTTTTGGTTTTATTATTTGAACCTCACGCGGTTTTGCTGCCAGGGTTTTATTTATCTTTTATTGCAGTTGCTATATTGATTATGATTAATCTTCGCATAGTTGGCGGCACTATCAAGAAGGCAATCTGCATTCAGTTAGCCTGTCTTTTTGGGTTAATGCCGCTTAGTTTGTATTGGTTTTCCTATGGTGCAATCAATGGATTAATTGCCAATTTAATAGCAATTCCTGTTGTTGGTTTTGTCATTGTACCGCTTGCCTTGATTAACCTGATTTTGCTGCAAGGTTTTGGAATCCCTATTTTGGTAGTGCCTATTAAGATATCAATAGCGGCTCTGCTCTATTATTTACAATGGATTGATTCCTTTGCAATGATTAACCTTAATGTTTCCTACGCAGGCTTATTAGTCCCCCTTGCTCTCATGCTGGCAATGGTCGCAATTCTTTTTATACCAATCAAAGCGATTTATCCAGCGGTTAGCATTTTAATCCTGGCGGCTATTTTTCCTGCTTATAAGCGTGTAGCAGCAGGTGATGTTCGAGTTGATGTCCTCGATGTTGGCCAAGGTTTGGCTGTTGTTGTACAGACAGCAAAGCATGTGCTTGTTTACGATACTGGCATGAAATTTTATCAAGGGGGTGACATGGGAAAACTTGCCATAATTCCTTATCTTAATACCTTAGGTATTCATAAACTCGATAAAGTAATAATAAGTCACCCTGATTTGGATCACCGAGGTGGCTTGCCCTCTCTTGAAGAGAAATACCCAATCAGTGAGCTTCTGGTTGATAAAGTAGCTTTTTATCGCCGTGGCAAAGATTGCCATCAGTATCCGCCTTGGGTCTGGGATGGTGTTTCATTTCAATTTTTGGCAATTAATGAAAAATTCCGCGATAAAAATAATAGTTCCTGCGTTTTAAAAATAGAAAATGAAGCAGGGCGTGTATTATTAACCGGCGATATTGAAAAAAAAGCAGAAGACTATTTGGTCAAAACTTATGGTAAGCAGCTTAAAGTCGATGTCTTGTTAGTTCCGCATCATGGTAGTAAAACCTCCTCTTCTTATGAGTTTATAAAGGAAATTTCTCCAATCTATGCAATTATTTCCTTAGGATTTGATAACCGTTATCATTTTCCACATAAGCAGACCTTAGCGACTTTAGGCCGGCAAAAAATAGCGGTTTATAGTACAGCGGAATGTGGCATGGTAACTATTGAGTTATTTAAAAAAAATAATTTATATAAGCCGCTTTGTTATAAACAAAACCAAGTCTCTGGTTGACGTAAAAATATACATAGTGTACCATTCAAAATCTTTTTATCTGAGTTCTGATTTATGAAATTCTTTTCTACA
>JACCSX010000121.1 GCA_013812775.1 Tatlockia sp.
CTCAAACCCTCGTCATATAAATCACCAAGATTATACTGAGCTTCAGCATTTCCCTGGTTAGCCAAGGGCTCGCAGGTAGCTAAATCAGAGCATACGGCATATGGTAAGGCGAAGCCAAGACTGGGAAGTGATAAACAAGTGCCTAAAATAATCGCCTTTACTAAAAAAGCAGTATCTTTTTCCATAGCCAATACTCCAGAGTTATTTTTCTATTATCGAGTATAGACTATTTCAAGTTTAGCAGGAGGCATCCTTTTGCTCTAAGCATTCTTTTCGAGGTAAACCTATTTTCCAATTAAACCCTGACTTGACCATTCCCGTGAACAATATATTTAAAGGTTGTCAGCTGCTCAACACCAACGGGACCGCGTGCATGCAATTTTCCTGTTGCAATTCCAATTTCGCCCCCCATCCCAAACTCACCGCCATCGGCAAATTGTGTGGATGTGTTATGCATCACAATAGCACTATCTACCTCTTGCAGAAAACGTTCAGCATCTCTGAGATTTTCAGTAATAATAGCATCCGTATGCTGAGTGCCATGTTGTGAAATATGTCTAATTGCCTCATCTAAATCCTCTACCACTTTTACAGCAATAATGGCATCGAGAAATTCTGTATCGTAATCATGCTCACCGGCAAGTTTTAGAGCTGAATTCAGGTTCATGATTTCTTTGTCCCCTCGTATTTCGCAGCCGCCTAAAGTTAAGTCATTAAGAATATCTGGCAAATGCAACTTTACAGCTGCTTTATCAATCAATAAGACCTCTGTAGCGCCACAGATACCCGTGCGCTGTAATTTTGCATTGAGGAGGATCTTTCTCGCCATTTCTTTATTTGCTGGGTGATGAATGTAAGTGTGACAAATACCTGCCAAATGCTTGAATAAAGGGATGCGGCTATGGGCAGAAACATATTCAATGAGCTTCATGCCGCCACGCGGGATTAGAACATCGATGTATTTATCCATCTTTAACAGTTCATCTACGGCTGTGCGCTCAGTGGTTGGTACAATTTGTAAAGCATTTAATGGCAAAGTTGTTTGCGCAATTCCCTGATGGAGTGCTGCCAATATAGCTAATGATGAATGAAAGCTTTCGCTGCCGCAGCGAAGAATGACTGCATTGCCTGCCTTAAGGCAAAGACCTGAAGCATCAGCGGTCACATTGGGTCGAGATTCATAAATAACCCCAATCACTCCAATTGGTACTCTCACACGAGAAATAGACAATTTATTAGGGCGCTCAATTTTTGCAAGAATAGATCCAATGGGATCAGCTAACTCGGCAATTATTTCCAGTGCTTTTGCCATTGCCTCGATTCGTTTCTCATCAAGTTCAAGCCTATCCAAAAAAGAGGCAGCCAAATCCTTTTGTCTGGCCATATGCAGATCTTTTTGATTAGCATTCAGGATCTGTTGAGAATGACTTCTTATAGCATTTGCCATGAAGTGCAAGGCCTTATTTTTTTCTGCACTAGTTGCCAGGGCTAAAGTACGAGAGGCTTTTTTTGCTGATTCTCCCATTGATATCAAATTCACTTATATCTCCTCAAATAAAATTAAATTTAGGCCTGCCAGATTTGGCGTTAATAAATGCAAAGGTGATAAATGAATTATTACCCTAAGGGCGATGGCAGTGGAAGAAATCCGATAACCTGAAAATTCTGTATAATTTGAAATATTTTATTCATGACAGACATTTTAAGTTTCAAAATTGTTAATAATGTAAACTTTAAAAACTCTAACATACTGAAGTTTTAGCTGCAATACATTATAAGGGAGTTAGTCTATGACTAATTAGCCCAAAAATTGAAAGAATTCCTGAATAATTGGGCTAAATTAAGACAACTCTCATTAGTTATTTAACATAGACTTTTGCAGGAACGTCAAAATTAAAAATTATTCCAAAGGCAACTTGAGCAGTATTTGGAATAATTCGGGTATTTTTCAAGACTGCACCCATAGGTTCAAAAACTCTGCTTCTTATTTCTTTGTAATGGATCTGGCTGTAGTCCATCATAAAGGTCCATCGAGGAGTAAAATTATGCCGCAGTCCAAAACCATAGCGGAAACCATCACGATTATTTGAACTAGAGCGTATGGTCGGATCCGATTCATTAATTTTAATTCGGCCATTTGCATAACCAGCCCGACCATATAACAGCGTGCCTGGTGAAAGGAAAAATCCTGGTAAGATACTTATGCCTTCACTATTTTTAACCGTGAAAGTTGTTTTAGAGAAAGTTCCGTGAATAAATTCCTCATTAGTAAGTTTATATTTTACAGAACTTATATTTGCATTTGCCTCAGCTGCCAAGTACAACCGATTAATAATCCAGCCATAACCTGCGAAAAGGGTACCAAAAACGCCGCTTCCAGCAAAATGCTGAACATCCTCAACGTTAAAAGTTCCTATGCGCTCTACATGGGATTTTTGACTAAAGCTGGCCCCTTCTGGCCCAAAGCCCGCACCAAGATAGAGTCCAGAAAAACATGGGCTTGCCGATAGTAGAGAAAGAACAGCAACTATTTTTGTTATCCTTAACATTGTTATTCCTTAAATAATTTGAAAGGCTTATAAATTTTATATCAGTATGTATATCCCTTTGCAAGACAGCTAAGAATCCCAAATAACCATTTTACTACCCGGAAATTTATTGATAAGGTCTGCACCCATTAGTTGAGAGGGGGTTGAATAACCGCACTTGAGTTGATTTTTTAGCAAAAAATCAACTACCGTTAGGCTACCTCTAATAGTAAGAGCATAGCCATTAGCCGTCGTAATACGCGCGACTTTGCTTTCACCCTTAGCGTTTTTTACTTCGCCCCAGACATTAGTAACAGAGTGTTTCCGTTGGTCCTCATTAGGGCCTTTTTGTTTTGTGGCTTTCTTTTTAAGAAAATTCTGTACGAAACCTAATCCTAAAATCCAGCGTAGACAATTAGCCTTTTTTAAGTAGGATAGTTTTCTTTTGGAAATGGGAATATACACTTCTATATTGGGTATGCCAGTTGTGTGATAGGCGGTGCTAACATCTCCCCAAGGGATGGTAGTCGCTAATTTTTCTCCTCTGCCAAAATCAATTCTGCGTATTTTCCAGGCTAAAGGTACTGATGTTATTAGACCATCAATTCGAACTACCTCCCAGCGCTATAGCCTCTACTGCAGTTTTAGCAGTACCTGGCGATAAACTGGAGTTAGAGTCGAAGCCAAGCGCTAAATAATTGGCATCAGGAAGTGCTTGTTTTAATTTTGCTGCTAAACAGTCAGTAGGTATGATATCAAATCCAACTCCAGGACAAAGCACAATATTTGAAGCTTTTGCTTGTATGTTTTGGCTATAAGCATATTCGAATACAGAAATTTCACCACTAATATCCAGGTAATGGGTGCCTGTTTGAATGCATCCTTTTATCAAAGCTATGCTAGTGGCGGAAAAAGGGCCAGCACAATTTAAGATTAATTGTAGATCAGACAATTGCTTTGCTAATTGTTGTTGATCAAGCAGGTCAAAAACACGAGATCTTAATCCCAACTCTTCAGCCAAAGCTTTAATTACATTCTTATTACGTCCTGCAATGATTGGATTAAGCCCTAATGCCTTTGCTTCTCTTGCTATCAATTCTCCGGTAAAACCATTCGCACCGTAGATCATCCAGTTGTGCATTAGGGACTCATCCAAAACTTATTTTAATTTGATGTAGTGGCGAAATAAATTGAGAGTAGTCATATATCCAAAGTTCACGACTTTTCTTAACGCCGATTTACCTTGCACTTTTTTCCCACCTTTCCACCCAGCTAATAGCGCTGGAAGTAGTGCACTAACGACGGTAAATTGATTTCGATTGAAGAACTTTGCGAAATAGCGCTTGTCCAATTCGTTCTGATATTGTCTTAACTTAATTTTCGCTTCAAGTCCGTTGATCGATAACAATAGTGTTTTCTTTTTCTGGTTCACTGTCATTCCTTTCTGAAGGCTCTCTCAAACAATCTCTGGTTCGGGAAAAACTCATTTGTTGTAAACGAGTTTTTACATCTCGCGCCAGAAAAACGATTAAAATCAAATGAATGATCAAAACCGTACCTATTGCAATGAGTGGTTCTTTAGTAAACATTAAAACCAACTCGCCCAAAAATACCATTAGTGTCAACCATAATGTCAGCAAAAATACTGAAAGTAGGGTTAAATTTAATAATAAAGGCGTAATATTCATTGCAGCTAGCTTTGCTTCCAACAGAGATAACTTAAAGATATCTTTAGTTATCTCTAGTTTGCTCGAAACAAAGCTCTCTAAATGCTTAATAAAATTCATCATTTTCTAAACAGAGTCGAAAGAATAAAGCCTATTCCACCTGCTATTAATAATGATGAAAGTGGCTTTTCCTGAACATGTTGAATAAGATTATCGGTATGTTCTTTAATATGATCCTGAGCCTCATATACGGAATGTTCATAGAGATCGGTTGCTTTGCCTTTAACATGTTTATAAAGCTTTTCAGCGTGCTCGATAGTTTGATCCTTTTCTTTCTTTATTTTAGAATTTCGTGTACTTAACTTTGGTGTCTTTGCTGTGACCATGGTTACTCTCCCTAAGAGTTAGTTTTCATTAAATTATTATTATAGTCTACAAACTTTCGCCTTAATGCTGCTTTGCATGAAACTGTTCACTTTCAGTACTATTTTTAAGAGCCGTAGTCGAGGTTTCCCCTTGCATAATTGTATTTTGAACCGCATCAAAATAGCCTGTTCCTACAAAAGCCTGATGTTTAGTCGCTCTAAAACCATGACTTTCAAGAGACATTTCTTTTTGTTGCATTCGGGAATAGGCAAACATTCCCTCTTCTCTATAGGTTTTAGCAATTTCAAACATGCTCATATTCAAGCTGTGCCAGCCGGCTAAGGTAATAAATTGGAATTTATAGCCCAATTCAAATAACTGTTCTCTAAAAGTTTTTAAATCATTTTCATTAAGATTTGCTTGCCAGTTAAAGGAAGGCGAGCAATTGTAACTCAGTAATTTACCTGGAAATTTTTCGTGAATTGCCGCAGCAAACAGACGTGCCTGGGTTATGTCTGGTTTGGAGGTTTCAAACCAAATTAAATCAGCGTATGGCGCATAGGCAAGCCCCCTGCTAATTGCCTGTTCTATGCCGCTTTTTACATAATAAAAACCTTCTGCAGAACGCTCACCAGTCAGGAATAATTGATCGTTTTTATCAAAATCACTGGTTATCAAATTCGCTGAATCAGCATCAGTTCGGCCAATAATCAAGGTTGGCACATCAGAGATATCCGAAGCCAAACGTGCTGCAATTAGTTTATTGACTGCTTCATTAGTTGGAATTAGTACTTTACCACCCATATGCCCACATTTTTTTGCTGAAGAAAGCTGATCTTCAAAATGCACTGCGGCAGCCCCTGCCCTAATCATGTGTTTCATCAATTCAAAGGCATTCAAATTACCACCAAAACCAGCTTCAGCATCAGCTATAATTGGTGCGTACCAATCAATAGAACGATTATTATCTACAGAATAAATTTCATCTGTTCGTTGTAAGGCATTATTGATACATTCAACCAGTTTAGGAACGGAATCCACGGGATATAAACTTTGATCAGGATACATTTGCCCCGAGGAATTATTATCACCTGCAACCTGCCAACCTGAACAGTAGATAGCCTGAAGTCCTGCCTGAATTGCTTGCACAGCCTGGTTACCAGTAAGACAGCCTAAAGCGGTGACTGGTTTATTTTCTTGTAGTGAGTTCCAAAAACGTTCCGCCCCATGGGCAGCCAAGCTATATTCAATTTTGATTGATGGTCTAAGCCTTACCACCTCTTCAGCGCTATAGGGACGTTCAATCCCGGCCCAGCGAAGATTTGATTTCCAATCTTTATTTAATTGATTAATTTGTTCTTGCTGGTTCATTGTCATGATATTCCTTCCTGTAATTATTAACTAACAAGGGATAGGCAGGCAGTGTTAAGAACTCATCAAAAACGTCCCTGATAATCATTCCCTCGAATAATTGAAACGCTTTCTCAAGTTTTGACTTTGCAAAAGCGTCCGAACTCATACTTGCTTTGATTTTTTTTAATTCGCTATCAGCAAACTCTTTAAAAAGTGTTTGATTAAGCTTTCTACCATCGCTCAGGGTAACGGCAAATTTTAGCCATTGCCATAGTTGAGAGCGGCAAATTTCAGCGGTGGCAGCATCTTCCATCAAATTATTAATAGGAACACAACCATTACCCATTAACCAGGAATTGAGGTATTGAATTCCGACGCTAATATTAGATCTTATGCCTTGTTCAGTAATTTCACCCTTGGGAACGGTTAATATATCGCTTTGATGAATCTGATAGTCAGGTTGCAATTTTTCTATCTGATTGGCTTCAGGCATTAATTCATTGAAGGCCTCAAGTGCTATCGGTATTAAGCCAGGATGAGCGACCCAGGTTCCATCATGACCCGATGAAGCTTCTCTTTTTTTATCGTCAAATACTTTTTCCATGGCAGCTGCGTTTGCTTTATCGTCACCTTTGATTGGAATTTGGGCTGCCATTCCGCCCATAGCATGCACTCCACGACGATGGCAGGTTGCAATTAATAAGCGAACATAGGACTGCAGAAAATGGGTAGTCATCGTTACTTCTTGCCTATCCGGGAGAACGAAATCAGCATGATTTCTGAATTTTTTTATAAAGCTGAAAATATAATCCCAGCGGCCGCAATTTAAACCAGCAGAATGTTCTTTTAATTCAAATAAGATTTCATCCATTTCAAAAGCTGCGCTAATTGTTTCAATGAGTACCGTAGCTCTGATAGTCCCTTGTGGAATAGCTAATAGTTGCTGGGCACGACAAAAAATACCATTCCATAATCGGGCTTCTAAATGAGATTCCATTTTTGGTAAATAAAAATAGGGGCCAGATCCTTGAGCTATTAACTTTTTGGCGTTGTGGAAAAAGAATAAGCTAAAATCGAAAATTGATGCTGACACGGGCTGTCCGTCAATTAATACATTAGCTTCCGAAAGATGCCAGCCACGCGGCCGGACCATTAGGGTTGCGGTATCCGAATTAAGCTTATATTCTTTAGAGTTTACAGGATTTTTAAAACTGATTGTCTTATCCACTGCATCAGACAAGTTTACTTGCCCTTGAATACAATTATCCCAGGTCGGTGAATTCGAATCTTCAAAATCAGCCATGAATACTTTAGCCCCAGAATTTAAGGCATTGATAATCATTTTTCTATCCACGGGTCCAGTAATTTCAACTCGCCGATCTAATAAATCTGCCGGAATTTTTGCAGCCTTCCAATCAGAATTGCGCAGGGCTTCTGTTTCTTTAAGAAAGTCGGGTAGTTCACCTTTGTCATATAGTTTTTGTTTTTCCTGCCGAAGACTAAGGAGAGAATTGCGTTGATCTCTAAATTCAACTTCGAGAGTTGTAAGAAATTCCAACGCTTCTTTAGTTAAAACTTTATCATAGGCGCTTGTTAACTTTGGAATTATTGCCAGTGTTGGTTTATTCATTAGCACCTAACCTTATTCTTATTTTATCTATTATTAAATTAAAAATCAGTTTTTAGCAATAATGATATAAGGCAAAAACCATACCATCTTTAAAATTAATCGTTTTGAATTTACCTTAAGGAAAGATTCCCTTTATGCCCACTTCCCGCGGAACGCTTTGCACAGGATAATTTTCTTCGCCCCCCGTCATCCTGAGCGCAGCGAAGGATCTCAAGAACTGACCTTAGTCTTCATTATTAGGAGATCTCTCGCTGCGCTCAGGATGACGCGGTTTTCTAATTTTTAGTCCTGTGCTAAGCGCGGAACATAGCGTGGAAATGGCTTAAACTTTTAAAAATGAACTTAATTAGGACTATGATTATGCGGATGGTCAGGATGAGATTCGTTTAGCAAAAATAGGGCAATAATTAAACTTGCAAAATAGCAGCATGGCATAACTAGCAAGGCATGGTTATAACTTTGCACAGAATACACCGGAACGTCATTCAACATGGTCCCTCCACTACTATGATAAAGTAGGATACCGACTATGGGTTGAAAAATAGCTCCGCCTAATAACACCGAAAGGTTATTAAAGCCCGAGGCTGTTCCTACCAATTCAGGTGGATTGTAATCTTTTACAACGGCGAAACTCACCGTTTGACCACCTGAGCCAAAACCAAGCATGAAAAGAACAAGATACATCCAATTAATTGAAACGTTAGGAAGATATAATAAAATTAAGGTGGCGGTCAGACCAAAGACTGAGCTAATAGCTAAGGCCAAACGACGACTGGAGCAACGATCGCTAAGCCATCCTAGCAAGGGGCTACCGATACCAATGCCTAGCCAAATCATGCTACATAATCCTGATGCAACAATAACACTTACCTGATATTTTTGCTGAAGATAAGGTACACCCCAAAGTGCCGCAAATACGGCAATGGGTGTCCAGATGGTAAAGGAATAGGCCCCAATTATCCAAGTATAAGATCGGCGGCAGACACTTAAAAGCCGATGCCATTCTTCTTTGAAACGGCGCTTAGGACCGTTGTGCATGTGCGGATGAGGGTAATCGCGTATAACAATCCACATCAAGGCTGCTAAACAGAGACCTATAAAGGCGAGAATAAAGCTGGCATTACGCCAACCAACTTTAGCAGTCAAGGCAGCAAGCGGAACTTCTCCAAACATTGCTCCTACAGAGCTCATAAGCTGGGCAATACCTGCCAAAAAAGCAAATTGTTGCGGCGGAAACCAGCGCGACACTAGAACCAGAACACCAATAAACGAAAAGGCTGAGGCAATACCGATAAGAAATCGACCTAAAGCAGCGGTAATTAAACTATCTGTCGAGGCAAAAAAGAAGGAACCAATCGCGCACAGAATCAAGGCAAAGGTCATTAATTTGCGAGGACCATAACGATCAAAAAGTAAACCCGCCGGCAATTGCATCGGCGCATAGGCATAAAAATAAAAGGCGGAAACAATACCAAATCCAGCTGCACTAACCTGAAAGGTTTTCATCATTGATTCGGCCATTACGCTTGGGGCTACCTGCAGAACAAATTCGTACAAGTAAAAAGTAGCTGATAGTAAAAAAACTACATAGGCAGAAAATTTGCCAGGCTGTTGATAATTAATGTTTTGTGGGTTCAAGTGAGAGTCTTTTTTATAAAAAATACATTACACCTTAAGCCAATTTCCCTTGTCAATCCTTATTTTAGGAACCTACAAATAACTTTCACAACCAGCATCACTTGCCCTCATCTTGATTTGATAAGTTAACAGACAACTCGGCGTTAGTTGGAGAAGTTATTTTGTGCAAGTTCCCCAAGATTAACGTATTCCTGGGTATATTGCGCCCAAAATAGTAGAACTTTTAGCACCTGTGATCTGACTTAAATCTAAAATGGTTCGGCTTATCGTTTTTTGAGCAAACCAGGCAAACATAAGAGCTTCTATATAATCAGGGTTAATATTTATGGCTTCTGTGCTTTGCACTTTGATTTCCGGCAGCAATCTTGCCAAGGTACTGACCAAGACAGAATTATGCACCCCACCACCACAAATCAAGAGTTGATTAACTGCTGTTAACCCTCTTTGAAGTCCTTGAGCAATTGTAGTGGCTGTTAACAGCAATAAAGTTGCCTGAACATCTTCAGGCGCAAAATCAGCTTTTAAATGTGGTAAAAGCCAGTTTATGGAAAAATATTCTTTGCCAATACTCTTTGGTTGGCTGCGCTGAAAATAAGGATCAGCTAATAATTCTTCGAGCAAAGAGCTAATTGCAGATCCACTAGCTGCCCAATCGCCATTTTTATCATAATCATAACCAAGATTTTTAAGGATCCAGGCATCCATCAAGCAATTACCCGGACCCAGATCATAGCCATTCACTCTGGATTCATTAGCAAGAACACTAAGATTAGAAATACCCCCAATATTAACCACTGCAAGCGGATATTCCTGCTCTTTGAAAAGGGCTTGATGATAAATGGGCGCAAAGGGTGCTCCTTGTCCCCCAACCACCAAATCACGAGTTCTAAAGTCAGCGACTACGGTTACTCCTGTGAGCTCGGCAATGGTATGAGCGCAACCTAATTGTAAGGTGTAAGGGAGATCGGCAGCAGCATCATGACAAAGCGTTTGCCCGTGACTACCAATTGCTTCAACTGAAGATGCAGGTATCTGCGTTTGATTAAGTAGCTCAATTGCCGCCTCAGCAAACTCTCTTCCTAAAAGAGTATTTAACTGACAATAGTTTTTTAAACTACTTAGTTCGCCACTTAATACTGAATTAAGATATTCCTTAGTTTTTAAAGAGTATGGTCGAGTAAGGCCAGCGATAAAGGAATTTGATGGATAATCAATGAGCGCTGCATCTATCCCATCCATGCTGGTTCCAGACATTAATCCCATAAACAAAGATTTTTGGTTATTAGTCATATTCTGCTTGAACTCGCTGGTTAATTGTCTAAACTAAAGGCATCTTGCCAATTATAAATCATTTTGAAATGAGCACTTATTTTGGAAATTTATGAAAAATAAAGCAACTCCTTTTTGGTTTATCGGTATTTTATCAGCATTTTCATTGCTGACTTTTGACTTATATCAACCAGCCCTTCCAGCCATAACGGATTATTTTAATACAACTCATGCCTTAGGTCAGTTAACTTTAAGTTTATATTTTCTAGTCTTTGGTTTGTCTCAGATAATTTGGGGGCCCTTAATTGATCATTTTGGGCGCAGAAATACTTTAAGACTTAGTTTATTTGTTTTTTTTGCTGCCACAATGGTTTGTATCTTTGCAACAACCATTGAAATGCTGATTGTTGGTCGAATCCTTCAAGGATTCTCTGTATGTTGCTCATCTGTGGTCGCTTTTTCTTCGACCCGTGATTATGAAGATAGTACAGAAAGAGCGAGAGTTTTCTCTCATATTTCTATGATAGTCTCTGTTTCCCCTATTTTTGCGCCTCTTATTGGTTCTTTAATTTTTATTTACTATGGTTGGCATGCAATCTTTGTTCTGATGTTGCTAATTGGAATTCTTCTTTATTTATTCTCTCTGATTATACTTAATGAATCGCCATTCTGGGAAAAGTCAGAAAATAGGTTTCGTTTAGATTCTTCTTTGGCAAGTTATAAAGAGCTACTCGGTCATTCCCAGTTATGGTTGGGTGCAATCATTATTACTTCATCCTTTAGTTGTATCATGATTATTATTGTTAATGCTGCCTATTTGATTATTGATAATTTACATCAGTCGCCATTTTTTTTCTCCCTCATCTTTGCATCCAATGGTTTAATGATCATTTTGGGCAATTTTCTTGGCATTTATTTACGAAAAAAAAGATCCCTTACCTGGTCTATTCATCTCGGTAGTTTAATAATGGTTTCCGGCTCCTTAGCCATGCTTCTTCTTTTCTTTATTTTAGGTTTTAGAATAGTCAGTTTAGTACCTGTAATGTTGATAAGTTTAGGGGTAAGCATACTTAGTCCCGCAACTTATTCCCTGGCCTTGGCTAATTATGATAAACAAGCAGCGACTGCCACAGCATTCATTAACACGCTAAGAATGACTATTGGCGCCCTTATTGCCGGAATTTTAAGTGCTTTAATTCCCAATGACGTTAAAATTCTGGCTCTTGGCTTATTGTTGTGCTCTCTAATTTGCTGGTTTATCTCTTTGTTTATTTCAGAACCTCAAGCTACTGGTCAGAAAAAATTATAATGGCTAAGCATAGTTGGCGGGATACCCCAAATTTTAGGCCACAAAGACAGTTTATTGCCCCACAAACGCTCTCTAATATTTTTTCCGGCGCTTTAAAAGATGAACCTTTTTAACTATCATCATTTTAAGAAATAAATATCTGTTTTAAGTTGTTATCTAGCAAGGCAAGAATCTCATTGTGTCCTAATATTGTCGCTATTTCCCTAGTTGTAATTGAAATGTATGGCTTAGAAATTTGTTTATTTGATAAACTTATCAATACATTCAAGGGCAATTGCGTCTCCGATCTATTTAATTTTTTGTTTATAAGTTCTTCCATTTGAGCGTAGATATTATTATTTTTAGCGAACCTTAGTAATAACTTAGAGTTACTATACATTGGCAAATCAATGTTAGCCTCATTTTCAAGTAATAAACTGACCATCTCAGTTTTATTATTTTGTGCAGCTAGAAAAAGCGGGGTTATACCGTTATAGGCAGTATTGTTACAAGACCCTCCTTTCTCAAGAATAAGTTTCGCCATTTTAAGATCATCTTTTAAAACAGAGAAATGAAGTGATGTAAAATCATCTTTTGTCCCTGCATTGGGATTAGAGCCATTTTCAAGTAAAAGACTGATCGTTGAAGTATCTCCTTGTGAGGCAGCGATCAAAAGAGGAGAAACGTTATCATCTTGCCTGGTTTGATTTGTATCCTCCCCATTTTCCAGTAATCTCTTTACCACATTATAGTTTTTATTCTGTACAGCCATGCATAGTGCTGGACACCTCACATGCCTTAATCGTTGTTCTTTAGGAATTATTTTTTCTGCTTCGATCACTTGTTCAACTAGTTCTAAATCACCCTGTGCTGCAGCAAGGGAAAGCAGAGCTTGATTTTTTGAGTCTGTACGCTGAGTTTTTTCCGGAGTAACTTTTCTTATTTCAATCAATTTCTCATCTTTTTCCCAGGTGGAAACAGTTTCTTCCCATTCTTTTTCTACCTGTTTCTCTGCAAAAATTTCAGTTGAAAAAATAGCCACATCGTTATCAGAAAATGCTTTATGAACTTCCTTTGCCAACTCTTCTGGATCGCAAGTATAGCCTGAAGGTAAACAACTTGCGTTAGTAAATGACCACTCCCCTTTACAAGGGTCATAGCCAATAGTGATAGCATGGTCATTATTTTGAAGTACAAAAACAAGTGGGCTTAACGTTGTGGTGGATTTTGAGATCTTAGCAAATGAACTGAAATAGTGTGTCAATTCTTCTGCTATATAAATACTAGAAAACTGTCTAAGTTTGCAAATGCCTTCCTTATTTTCAAAATACTTGGAAGAAGCCAAAGGATAATTAGAAAGAACGCGATCAATGCGGGGAGATTCACCATTTTCATAAAGATAAGGATATAAGCTATCTTGCTGATATAATTGGACACCATTAAGAAAAATAGGGATATCTAATTTAATTCTTTGTGCCGGACAAAAAAGAAATAAAAAGGGGTGCAACTAGAAATAACTCGCTGATTTACAATGTATTTTATATACTCAGCTTCGACCAAAAAGGAGCGTATATGACGTATATCAGCGAGTTAAGT
>JACCSX010000038.1 GCA_013812775.1 Tatlockia sp.
TTAGTGCCTGGATTCTAAGTATTCAATATCAAGATTTTGTAATGGACAATAATTTAATAAATTTTCAAGAAATGCGATTGAAGATCAAAGAAAAATCAATGCTGTCCTTAGGATTTGGATGTTTCATTAACCTTGCAAGTTTTGTTCCTTTTTTAAACCTGATTACTTTGCCAGCTGCAGTTATTGGCGGAGTTATCTTATATTGTGAAGAACATATAAAGACTGGGAAGTTACTAAATAAGCGTAGCCTGGGTGTAAGTAAGTGAAAGCCGGGTTTTAGTCCTGTGGTATCTTCGTGCTTATAGCTTTACCTGTAGCGAAACGGTGGTGGTAATGGTTAAATCCAGTCAAGTATTCACATGGACCAGTATCTTAAGAATGGCCCTGAGTCATAAAAAAACCTTTGCTTGGGCGAACATCCTTGCTCTAATAACGACCTTGCTGTCATTGCCTATCCCATTAATTATCCCGAGTCTCATTAATGAGGTGTTATTAAAGCAGCCTGGATTTTTTACCAAAGTCTTATCCCAGATTGTTTCCAAACCGCTTATTACCCCAACGTTAATAATGATAACCGCCTTCGCTCTGGTAATGCTCCTGCGTTTGGGTTCGGAAATTCTAAAGGTTTTGCAAAGCCGCGAATTCAAAATTATTTCCAAAGATGTTGTTCTAAAAATCAGGATAATTTTATTAAGGCATCTGACCGCTATCTCCATTAAAGAATATGAAACTTTGGGTAGCGGAAAGTTGGCATCTTATTTTATTAAAGACTTGGATACGATTGATGAGTTCATCGGGTCTACGGTGAGTCAGACTGTTATTGCGATTTTAGCCTTAACAGCTGTGGTGGTTCTGTTGTTTTTGATTAATTGGAAAATTGCACTGTTCATTTTACTCTTTAATCCTTTGTCCTTGTTGTTAACTGCTAAATTTTCAAAAAAATTAAAAGAATTAAAAGCGCAGCAAAATACCGCATTTGAACTGTTTCAGGATGCGTTCACAGAGGCGGTCGATGCCATTATTCAACTTCGAGCGGATAATCAAGAAGCTGGCATCCTTCATAAGTTATTGTATAAAGCAGGTGAAGTTAGAAATCGCTCCATTGCCTATGAATGGAAAACAGAAATTGTGAGTGATTTTTCAGGGATGTTACTGTTTATCGGGGTTGATTTATATTACCTCCTGGCGATGACCCTAATACTGCTCAATGATTTTTCTATAGGCATGATGATTGCTTTATTACAGTATGTATTTCAAGTGCAGTGGTACATGAATTTAGTGGTGGCCATGCAATCAAAATTTTATGCAGCTGATTCAGCTCTGACACGGATTAATCGAATTTTACAATTAGAAACCGAACCTCATTTTCCTGAAAAAACCAATCCCTTTGATGAGCAAGAAGCGATTACCTTGAATATCAAGAATCTTTCCTTTGCTTATGAGCCAAAAACTCTGGTGCTTGAGGATGTGAATATGCAAATCGCGCCCTATAAAAAGGTTGGAATCGTAGGAACGTCTGGTGCAGGGAAGTCCACTTTAATTCAGGCTCTATTAGGATTTTATCCAATTGCAAGCGGAGAAATTAGCATTAATGGTGTAAATATTTACGATATTGGTTTCGAATTAATTCGTGACAACATCTGCACAGTTTTGCAAAGCCCCATTTTGTTTAATGATACCGTTCGCAATAATCTCACCTTTGATAGCCAGGTGAGCGATGATGAACTATGGTGCGCATTGGATAAAGCACAACTTAAATCCTTGATAAAGAGTTACAAAAATCAATTGGATACTCAGGTGGGTAAACGAGGCGTTCGGTTTTCAGGCGGACAACGACAACGACTGGCTATTGCCCGCATGTTAATTCGTCAATCAAAAATTGTTATTTTAGACGAAGCCACTTCCGCACTTGATTTAAATACAGAGCACGCGCTATTTGAATCCATTCGTGATTTTTTAAGTAAAAGAACGACGATTATTATTACTCATCGACTGAGTTCTATCATGGATTCGGATATCATTTACGTCATGAATCAAGGTCGAATCGAGGAGCAGGGCAGGCATGAGGATTTACTTCAGTTAAAAGGGATTTATTACTCTTTATTTACCTTGCAAAGATATGAACCCATCCATAAAATCAGGCTGGATTGATATTTATCAAGCACTTCATTTATTGGGTTTATTTAAAACACATGTGATATTAAATAAATAATTGCCAAAATGCTTAAAGGCACTCCCAATAACCAAGCTATTATGTATTTCCACATTTTTAATTCCCCTCTGCCTAACATTGAATGATTTTTATTATCTCATCAACCGTTGAATACTCCCAGTGTGGCGGATGGATGGAGGTCAAACCTGGGTTTAACCTCCATAAGGCTCTATTTATCAAGTATAGTATATTGTACTTCACCCGACTTGCGGAGTTTTTCTACGGTATAATCCCCTTGTGGAGAGCCATCAGTGTGCTCACAAAAAGTATCTCTGTTTTCTAAAATATATTGAATTTTAACTGTTTTGCTGGGTAAAGAAACCGTTTGAAGGACAAATTCTCCAGCCATTGGCACATCTTTACTACTAGCATTGATGGAGAATACTTGTTCTGCTTTAGTAGGTAATTTTTCTAGCACCCCTGGCTGAATTTCTGCGCCATTTAATTTTATGCCCGTTACTAATAAATCATCTGCAAGATTATTTTTTAGTCTTATCTGCAAGCCATCACAAATTGGCGCAGCAGATGCAATACCAGTGGCTAAAAGTGTACCTAAACATGCTAATTTTACTTTATTCATTTGATATCCTGTAAACTGAAAAACGGAAATTCAATGTAAAACTAATCTTAAATGATGTCAATATATTATCGTCAAAAAATGTCAATATAACTGTGACAGGTTGCAACCCAAGTTTTAAGATGCTATATAATAATAAATTTAAGGCTTATGGTCGCGCGTCTGCAACTAAACTCAAAAAAAAATTGTGAACAATAACCTATAATCTTAACAAGTTTAAATTACGTAGGATGAATTGATAATGCTTAAAATTTTAGCGCTTATTGGAGCCTGGGTATTTTTTTATTCAATACTAAAAGCAAGAAATAAAAAAATTCCAGGCATAAAGGCAACTGTCATAACCTTGTTATTTGCCTCTTTGATATTTCGTCTTAGTTATGATTTGTATGCGAGGGTAGATAGAGCCTGGTTCGCGTTAAAAAAACAAGGTGAGGTACAACTTAGTCTCTCTCCTTTAAAAATACCCCCCAATCAAGCTCAATCCTATTGTAATCAATTCACCGATCAAAATAATAATATAATCCAGCAAATTTCAGAAAGAGGCGATGGTAAATATTGTGGCCAATTTTGGAAATTTGAGAAAGATAAAAATTTGTTATTACCCTATAAAATAATAAACTCAAACCAAATTCTATATTGGGCTTCACCTTCCTTGAAAATTATTGGTTCCAAGCAAGGTTTAGAACAAGCATTAATTCAAAATAAACGATAAGTATTCTTAAGCAACTATTTCTAATATACTAAAATTTATATACTTCTGAGGAATCGACATGGATTGGTACGAATTCAAGCAGTTAATCGATTTAACCTCTAAGGTATTTTTTGCTAAAAATAAATCCTCGCATGATGATCTATGGAAACAGTATGAAGCAGCGGTATTATATGCCTGTGGACATTATCCCTATAACTTAACTTCCGAAAATGTAGATGATACTAGCCATACAATAGCTAAAAAGCTTTATAAAAGCTGGATTCAATTCAACTACTCTAAACACCCTGGCAAACAATTTCAGGCAGCAGTTGGTCATAGTATAAATTGTACCTTTGGTACCACTTTTTGTTTGGAAAATATTGTTTTTTCCCTTAAAAATAAACAAGATAAGATGATTAATCATCCTAAAAAAACCAATGCATTCTTTACTGAGCAAAAACCAAAAAGTAATTCGTCAGATGATCCTAAAAATAAATTAAATATACCAAGCCATCCTAAAGAAAATATATCCAAGTCTATTAGTATCTCCAAAGGACAGGATAGTTTCTTTAAAATAAAAGAGGTAAATGACTTAGGTGTAAATATTTACGGAAAGAGACTGAACTTCACCGCAAATCCTTAAAATATTCAGGAAAAAGAAAGAATTTTTAGCTTTTATTTAGCCAATTAATTGTATCCAAAATGACAGGTTGTTTAGTAGAAACCAAATCTTGCACCTCCGGAAAAAGT
>JACCSX010000014.1 GCA_013812775.1 Tatlockia sp.
GAAAGGAGAGATTTATTTGTTCAGCAATTTTTTTGGAAGTGTAACCATGCAATAACCATTTTAATACAGCGACTTCTTGTTTTGTGAGGTATTCATTCGAAAAAGATTGATCTAAATGTAAAAAACCGCGCTGGTCAAAATGGCCCGAATGATGAATGATACTTTTATCAGTTATGTCGATACTGCACCCAACTATTCCGACCAGTCGCTCTCGGCGGTCGTAAAGAGGACTTTTGATTGTGGCAAGCCGAATAATACCTGTTTTTATTGTCACAAGCTCCGTGGTTCGGTAAGTTTTTCCATTCAAAGCTGATTCATCTCCAGTCAAATATTGTGAGGCGCGCTCACGCCAAATCAAATCTAAATCAGATTTACCTTCACCAGGTGAATCGATGTCAGCGGCTATTGCTGTATTTTCACAACTACCCGTAAACAGAGTTTTTTTGTTTTTTGTCCAAGTAAATGTCATTAAATGAATGGAATTCAAAATCACTCCTTATAGGGATTTATAAAATAACAATTTTATTACACATGGCTAAGATAATGCACGTTTCTAAAACCTTTAAAATCCCTTGGCAACCACTTATTTCAATTCAATCAACCAGAAATTGAAATCGATATTATCACAATCAACTACTTGACAAATTCAGTAGCCGGTCTATTATGCCATCCACACAGATGGTATATGGAAGGGTAATGAATATTATGGAGTTAAAGTCCAAAGTCAATGAAAGCGAAAAAATTACAATCAATCTAGGCTTTATCGATCTAGGTCAAATCGATTTGCTAGTACAGGAAGGCTTCTACTCCAACCGCAGCGATCTGATTCGAACGGCGATCCGCAATCATTTGAGCGGCCATGCCGATTTCGTCAAGCAAACTATAGCGCGAAAGAGCCTGGTGCTGGGATTACAAGCGTATTCTCGCGCCGAACTGGAAGAGGTGCAGGCTTCCGGCCAAAAATTACAAATCCAGGTGCTGGGTTTAGCAAGTATTGCTATGGACGTCACTGCCGAACTCGCGATGGCAACCATCGAATCCATCACTGTGCTGGGCGCTTTACACGCAAGTGCTGCAGTCAAAGCTGCTCTCGCGGGCCGGATTTACTAGTTACAAACAAAGGTCTAAACACATGATTCTCAATAAAACAGACGGCCGAAAATGAGCAAAACTACACGCATACTTATGTCTGGCGGTGCAGCTGCTGCGACCGCTGCCATTCAAAAAGCGCTCAAGGGAATGCCTGCGGGCCTGGGTAAAGCCGTGGGTGGCCATAAAGGCATGCCTGGTTTCGTGACTGACTTGCTGGCACGCCTAGGCGTACCGTTGGCGCAAGATAGAGACCAGCATTTGTGGGACCCCGAACAAAAAGTGCCGCCAGTCCCAGAGACGCATCCTGAGGAAAAAAGCGGCGGGCAATTCCTGACAAAGTCTTTTACTAATCATGCGGGGACTCGTAACTATAAGTTGTATATCCCCTCGAGCTACCAGGGAGAGGCGGTTCCTGTGATGGTGATGTTGCACGGCTGCACGCAGAATCCTGATGATTTTGCCAGAGGCACCCGCATGAATGTGATCGCCGAAGAGAGGAAATGCTTGGTGGTGTATCCAGCTCAATCGCAGTCAGCCAATTCATCTAAATGCTGGAACTGGTTCAAAGCCGTTGATCAACAGCGCGATCAGGGCGAGCCCTCCCTCATTGCCGGAATTACGAACCAGGTTATCAGCGACTACAAGCTCGACAGAGAGCGGGTGTATGTCGCCGGTCTTTCGTCAGGTGGTGCAATGGCGATCATTATGGGCAGGACCTATCCGGATCTTTATGCAGCGGTGGGCGTCCACTCAGGCTTGCCCTATGGCTCAGCACAGGATCTGCCAACTGCCTTTGCAGCGATGCGCGGCGCAAAGCCTGCTGTGATGGGAAAACCGCGCACAACTAATGCTGAATCCCGACCGAGATCGATTCCGATCATTGTGTTTCACGGGGACAAGGATAAGACTGTCCATTCCAGCAATGCCGACTACTTGATAAGGCAAAATGTCTTCCCAGAACAAGCGTATACGGACCGAATGAATCACAATATCACTGTGCAAGTGGGCAAAGTTCCCAATGGGCATGAGTACACGCGAACTTTGCATCAAGATGAAAATGGCCGCAGGATAGCTGAACAATGGGTCATTCATGGAGCAGGTCATGCATGGGCCGGCGGCAGCCGTAAGGGCAGTTATACCGATGCCAAAGGTCCTGATGCAAGCAAAGAGATGATGCGCTTTTTTTATAAACAATCGCATCCCTTATAAATCGGGAGCGATTTAGGATAGTGGCCTCGCCCTAACTTTCGCCCTGGTACACAAGATAAGAAAACCCTGTTGATATTTCACCGCTTGCATTTTGTAAATAAGGATAAGTAACAGATCTCAGATCATTTTCTTCCAAAAGGTGCGGATACTAAATAAATGTCTTTGATTTTTTTCAGAGTTCAACTACGCTAAGACCCCTACAGGCATAATAAGCTGAGCCCTGTCCTTTTAAACATGATGAGCAGATTTCGATGAGAAAATCAGAATCAATTTTTTTTAAAAAATGCAACATTTTATCCAGTTTCGCCCATTTGTATACTCCATTAGAGAACGGCCAGGATGCAAGTTTTCAAATAACAGGGTTTGGCGA
>JACCSX010000143.1 GCA_013812775.1 Tatlockia sp.
TTCTATTATAGAGAATACAGAATTTACTGATTATGAAGTGGCTAGTTTCATTAAAGTTCTCTTAAGAAAACTTATTCTAAATGAACCAGATAAATTTTTAATTAAAAATTTGGAAAAATGTATTAAAGACATTGATTATTTAGTTGAAATGATTTCACCTACAAATACAAAATTTAATGAAAATCAACCTCTATCTAAATTACCCAACGAATCTCTACTACAGGTATTTAGTCTGTTAGGCACAAAAAGAAATTTAATTTCTGCCAGTTTAACTTCTAAACATTTTTATAATGTAGCTCAAATGGTTTCTTTGAAAAAATTATCGCTTGGTTTAGATTATGCTCAACCCGACTCAGAAACAAATTTCATTTTTGAGCTCCCCACAAAATTCAGGCTCGAATGGTGTATCCCCCTTTCCGAGGGAAGAATCGCTACTTGTGAAATGTCAAATAATAAAATAATTCGCATTTGGGATTCTAATAACTCACTTATCGGTTCATTAAAGCACAATAGGTCTTTAGTAAGCTTTATTCTTTTATCTAATGGAAATCTAGCTAGTATATCTGAGAGATCGATTACTGTATGGAATTTAGATGATTATTCCTTTATTGCCGAATTTGCTGTAAACCGAGAAGGTTATTCTGCCCCTGAATGTCTGGGTCGTTCTATAATAGAAGTTTATAATAATAAACTAATCTGCTCTTCTTATATTGAAAATAAATGCATGCTAACCATTTTAGATCTCAATAAGCGGGGGGATGAAGCATGGATTAAATTTTTACCAACGCATGCTGAAGACATTGATGATTTAGCAATCCTGTCTAAACACAATATAGCAATCAGCTTTAGAGATCACATCGAAATCTGGGATCTGTCCAAACCCGATGATTCTGTTTGCATAGATTCTTTACCAGGTTATTCGGGCATTTTAGCAAGAATACCCAATAATAGGTTAGCAATTAGTAAAGACTCTCACGTTATAATCTGGGATGTTAAACAACGTGCATGTATAACTGAGTTAGATTTTGGAGACAGAGCTAGTAACATTGCAGCTTTACTATGTTTACCCAATAATATGCTAGCTAGTTGGGTTCAGGTTTATACGGGGGGCTATCCAAAAAGTTTAATAAAAATTTGGGATCTGAATAATTTCACTTGTGTTAGTACTATTGATATGGGGCAAGCTTATCCTTATGGAGTTCATCGTGCTCCATTATCGATTCTGTCTGATGGGAGGCTGGTTAGTGCTGCTCCAAAGTGCATAATACATAACTTTAAACCATTAACCCCTGTACAAGAACTAGAGGTTGAAGAAAATCAAAATAAGAATAGTCCTAAATAAAGAATAGCCAAATTTAGACATGAGGCGTGCAACTCCCATATAGGCAATTTTGCCCAACATTTTGCGCAGCCAACTGTGGAATCTAAGAGTGGACTTCGATAATCCTACAGCAGGTATGATTATTCTAGCAGTTATCTTCCCGGTAATTGGATGGAGATATTTAGCATATCTTCTTAAATGCAATTTGTGATTGGTTGTCATCGGTTAACGGGAAATTTCTGAGATTCCGGGCTAAACCTCTTAGAATCACATAATTTCAATCTTAATGATATGTGGAATTGTCCTTTAAAACTCAATAAAATAAAATTGTTTACTTAATTTACCCTAACTGCTAACATTATGGTCATTTTAATATGAGTTGTATATAAAGTGGGTAAAAATGACTATAAGTATTAGTGTAATTGGCCTAATGATAGGTGAAGATTATAAAGATTTTAAACTTTATCAAAGAGATGCGAACTGGGAAAAAAATAATCCTGGGAAATCGAGGTCAGGATCAAGTTTTCATGAAGGTTTAGAAGAAATTAATAACTTCCTACCAATGACGGTAGATGATACTAGTCAATTTGTGATTGTGTATGACGTTTCTTGTCCAAATAAAGAAGAGTATATCAAACAACTTCTTGCACTAATAAATAGAATAAAGAAGAATGACTTGTTACCTGCCTTGATTTCAATAGGGCATGAGCAGTCACCATTAAGTGAAGAAATTATAAGGCAAGTATCCACAACCAAAGAGGTTGCAAATACCGAAAATCAAACCGAATTTTTCAGAAAAATTATAGAAGAAACACTCAGTGACATTAAAAAAGAGCATATAGCTACTGATAAAATAGAGATTGAATCGTCTCAAATCTATTCTAGATCAGCGATGAATATTAACATGATGGTTTTGGGTGGATTTATAGCCGCAGCAGGGATTGTTGCTGTCGCCGTAGCATTTACTGTGCTTAACGCTACAACTTTTGGTGTTCCAGGGCTAGTAGTAGCGGGCATAGGAGTTGCTGTAGCTCTTTCAGGAATTGGGTTATTTGCTACGGGTGCCTATAAAAATTGGCAAGAACCTTTTGTTGATC
>JACCSX010000162.1 GCA_013812775.1 Tatlockia sp.
CCTTAGAATTCCTATTTAAATTTCTTTCGCGGGCGAGGGGGCTGATTGTGCAAATTGATTAAATTAGCGCAATATCATTTTAATAAATGGGTTACTCAAATTTCGTGGGGATACGTCAGTTCGAGACGTCGCTCTCGCTCCTCCTCACCGCGAACGGATTGATGTTTGCTAGATCTATTAATCAATAATTGCAGAGGTCAGAATCTAGCCTTGATGCAGCGCAGCATATTGGTAGCACAGGGAGCACTGGCGCATTTAATCATTGAAGGAAATAGGATGGTAGCTGACGGTTCGAGACGTCGCTCTCGCTCCTCCTCACCGCGAACGGATTGGATTGATGTTTGCTAGACTATTAATCAATAATTGCAGAGGTCAAAATAGTACCGTAGCCTTGATGCAGCGTAACGTAATCAAGATTTTCATTTCCTGCTGATCAAGTAATAAAAAACAACGAGCATCATCGGGCATCAATCCCAAAGCGCTTTAAAATATGTTCACTCATCGATTTGGCTAATTCTGCCTCGCCCAAAAAAAAGACCCCTTCAATCTCCTGAGTTAGTAAGGCTTCTTCCTCTTCATTTTGCACTCGGATCGCTATTTCAATTTGTGGGTTTAGCTTTTTGGCTATAGATAACATTTGCCTTATATCGAAAGTGTCAGAGGTGGCAACGACCAACATACCTGCTTGTTTGATATGAGCCTGAATGAGGGCCGATGGTTCTGCTCCATTTCCAAATACTGCTGTCCTTTTACCCATTCGCAATTGTTCAACCAATTGACGGTTGCGCTCAACTATCACATAGGGAATCTCATGCTCAGTTAATTCCAATCCGATGCGCTCGCCCACACGACCATGTCCAATTAAAACCACATGGCCTGATAAATATTTCTTATCGGTGGTTAGCGGTAGTTCTAAAAGAGGATCATCGGGATGCTCAAGTGTTTCCACCCAAGACGATTTTCTGCGGATTAAATTTTGCAAGGGTTCGATTATTTTAAATAAGAGCGGATTGATTGCTATAGATATTATAGCGCCTGCAAGAATTAATTCCTGTGCATCTACCGGCAATAAGTTTAATTTTACGCCATGACTGGCAAGAATAAATGAAAACTCCCCAATCTGGGCTAAAGAGGCTGATACCGTTAGCACGGTGTTTAAGGGATAACGAAAGGCAAGCACAAGCAGAGCTGCCGCAAGTGATTTTCCAAAAACAATGATTCCAACAACTATAAGTACGCGAAGGGGTTGTTCAACAAAGATGTAGGGATTAAATAACATTCCCACTGCTACAAAAAATAAGACGGCGAAGGCATCTCTGAAGGGTAAGGATTCTTCCGCGGCACGGCGACTGAATTTAGATTCTCTGATTATCATTCCAGCAAAAAAAGCACCTAGGGCCAGGGAAACTCCGAATAATTTTGATGCTCCAAAGGCAATACTGACCGCTACCGCGATAACACATAAGGTGAAGAGTTCACGCGAGCCAGTGCGGGTGATCTGCCATAATAATTTTGGCAATAACCAGCGGCCCACTACCAACATCATTGCAATAAAAGAGGTAACTTTAAAAAGTGTAATTCCCAAAAGAATCCATACATTGACTCCCGCAGCCCCCTCAGCATTTCCAAAGGAATGAGACAAAAATGGTAAAAAAACCAGGGCAATAACCATTGCAATGTCTTCAACGATTAGCCATCCAACCGCTATCTGCCCATTAATGGAGCCCATTAAACCTTGCGCCTCCAGCGCCCTTATCAAGACGACTGTGCTCGCGACTGATAAAGCAAGACCAAATACCAAGGCATTAGATAAGGGCCAACCCCAGAAGGTTGCAATAAAAGCGCCCATCATGGTAGCAACAATAATTTGTAGTAATGCACCCGGTAAGGCAATTTTACGGGTTTCGAGCAAATCGTCTAAAGAGAAGTGAAGACCAACACCAAACATTAATAGCATTACTCCTATTTCTGCCAGCTCTGCTGCTATTTGCGCATTGGCCACAAATCCAGGGGTAAAGGGCCCGATAATTACGCCTGCCATTAAGTATCCAACTAAGGTCGGTAGTTTAAGTTTTATTGCAATAAAGCCCATCAGCAGCGCTAAACCCAAGGCTGATGCAAGAGTGGTGACTAAAGGTAGGCTATGAGACATTCATTATTCCCAGATGAAATTTTGCAAAATCTATTGATACAATTTACAGCTTTTCCAATTTTATGATAGGGATGATGAGAAAGAGATCCACAATCAACTGCCTTGAATTTTTGAATCAAGGCAGTTATCAGCTTAAATTATTTTTCCAAAACCCATTCGTGATTTACGTCGGGGATAAAAAGCGCACTAGCCGAACTATCGTGTCGAGCATGAGTATAAACCAGCCAACCACCTGGCACCGGCAATCTATATATATAAGTGTATCCAATACCAGGCCAGGGTGCTTTTATTGCTTCCCAGTTTGCAGGGATCGCAGCAAAGCTTAAGGTAGCATTATTAAAAGAATTAACCATTTTTTCATAGAAAGCTCCAATTTTCAAAAAATCGCTAATTATGCGGTTTTCTCATAAAATGTCACTAGGGAAACTGGATATCCTGATAATTTCTTCTAAAGTTAAAGTATCTGATTAAAGAAGCAGGGATAGGCGATGTTCAGATGGTCATTTGTTTTCTTGATACTAGCAATTATTGCTGCCGTATTTGGCTATCAAAAACAAGCCTCGACCTTTACCTACATTGCTAAACTTCTATTCTTCGTATTTCTATTTGCCTTTCTGGCCTACCTGGTTTTGTGTATTTTCAATACTACCCCCAAACAATCTTCCTGCGGGTTAACCCTCTAACTTTAGTTATCTAACCACTGATTCACATTATGCAATCCCTAGGCAATAAACGTTAAGCTAATTTGCAATTGATGGGTAAAGTGATGATTCAAACGCAAACCGCTTTCTAAGGTTTGGTTGAAGGCTCTCGCGAGTTTGCTCCGTCCCCAATCAGCAAATTCATAGCCTGCACCCATAGCCCAATGATTATAAATGGACTTTTGAATCCCAGCGCCCAAGGTGTAAGTTAAGGCTGCGATTGTGCGCGGATTAAAAGGAGCTTCCTCAAAAACTTCCGGTATTTTTGGCATAGAACTGTAATGAAAGGCCTGATTAAAGCCTGGACCCACACTGACACTTATGTAGGGTTGCACAACGTTTTGGAAATCAGTGAGTAATTTTGCTTTCATTGCCACACGGCTATGGCTGATTTTGTAGGAATACACAAAATTATCATACTCAGGATTGGCGTTTTGCCAAACATCACCACTTAGATTAGCACTGGTAGTAGCTGCCACAGTAAGACCAAATTGCACATGGAATCGGTTAAATAATGGAGCTTGCAATCCTGCAAATAATTCGCCACTAAATAGAGTATTGGACTGCCGATTAGAGGTATAAGTTTGTGGTAAATCCTTTTGTAATAAAATGGTTTGGCTTTTACCAGGATTAGTCCAGACAGGCCCTAGACTTAAGGTTACTACCGGCCTAAGGGGATCAGGAGACGTTCCCATGGTCCCGGCAAGAGCATTATGGCTTAGAGCGAGACTGAGCAAAATGGCTGGTGTAATTCCTTTCATCTATTGTCCTCAAGTAAAAGCGCACCTAATCTCAAAGACTTGGGCTTTTTTTAAGTTGCTAGAATACATAAGATTTTTTTTATTTTCCAGTCTGATCAAAGTTGCTTAAAAGAAGATTTATTCATTAAATTCAGGACACTTTTAAAAATTTGTTCCTGTTTGATGAGAATTGACAGGTAAAGATCTCTCATGATAGTCTTAATATTGCTTCATTTAAGACGGAGATTATGATGTTAATACCTAGAAATTTAGACTTTATTCAGTCGCTAATTATTCAGAAAAATTCTGCCAATCTATCAATCATTGTCTGCTCTTCCTCTATCACTACCACCACCTCTACCACCACTGCTTAATCAAGCAATTTTTTAAATCATCCATTAAAAAACCAGTGTTTTTATAATCTGTTTTTTAATTTATTCGTAAAAATTTTATCAAAATTTTGGTGATCTATTATGATTATTAATCAACCCTATTCTATTCATAAATTTGGTGGAAGCAGTCTTGCCAATGCGAAGAAATTTAAAGATATTTCCTCATTAGTGCATGGTGAAAAACAAATTATTGTTGTATCTGCAGTTCAGGGGGTTACTTCTGCCTTACAGGCTTTGCTTGATTCGGCCAGGTCAAGTTTATCTTATTTGCAAGAATTGGAAAAACTGGCAGAAAAACACCTTAGCCTTATCAGAGAGTTAGCTATAGATTCTGATGGTAATGCGCTTTCTAAGCTTATTCAGAAAGATATTTTTAGAATAAAAGACATTTTGTATGCAATTTATTTAACTGGTTCTTACTCAAAGGAATTACAAAATTATCTTTTAGGTTATGGTGAATTATGGTCAGGAAAAATCTTAAAAAAATATCTTGAAAATTTTAATAAAGTTGCCTTTTTAGATGCAGCAGAAGTCTTGTACATTTATGAAAAAGAAGGGTTAATTTGTATTGATTGGCAAAAGAGCAAATCCGCTTTGCAACTTTACTTGCAGACTAGTGATTTTAAGCAATTAGTAATTACTGGATTTATTGCTTCAACTATCGACGGAAAAAGAACCATTTTAGGACGAAACGGCTCCGATTTTTCTGCAGCCATTTTTGCAAATTTATTTGAAGCTAAAGAACTAACTATTTGGACTGATGTTGATGGAATTTATACTGCTGATCCAGCACTGGTTCACTCCGCCTTTGTGATTGAATCCTTATCTTACCAAGAGGCGCTGGAATTAGCGTATTTTGGTGCAAAAGTTTTACATCCGATGACCATTGCTCCCCTCCTGGAGCAAAAAATCCCTTTGTACATTAAAAACAGTTTTAATCCACGGGCAAGAGGTACCTTTATCTCAGCCAGCTCTGAACAATCGCCGCAATTAATCAAAGGTCTAAGCTCTATTGAAAATGTAGCTCTCATTAATATAGATGGCAGCGGTTTAATCTCAGTCTCAGGAATTGCCAGTCGAGTTGCTGATATTCTTTACCGCGCCGAAATCAATGTTCTGCTTATTTCGCAAGCCAGTTCAGAGCATTCCATTTGTCTGGCAATACCGGCAGCTTTGCTTGTCAAGGCAATGAGGGTTCTCCACGAACATTTACAGGCGGATCTGGAAAGGAAGCATATTGCAGGCATTATTGCGGAAGAAAATTGTGCCATTTTATCTGTGATTGGTGAGCAAATGATTGGCAGCATTGGCATTGCTGCTAAGCTTTTTAGAGCCTTGGCAAAAGCAAATATAAATATTTTGGCAATTTCTCAGGGTTCATCGGAGCGTAATATCTCTGTTGTCATAAAAAATGCCAATGCAAAGAAAGCAATCCAGGCAGTGCATGACGGTTTTTATCTTTCAACTAAAAGCCTGGCTATAGGGTTAATAGGTCCGGGTATTGTCGGCAAAAGTCTTATGCAGCAGTTTAAAAAGACTATAAATCAGCTAAGCGAAAAATATCAGGTAAATTTGCAGGTTTTAGGAATTATGAAC
>JACCSX010000023.1 GCA_013812775.1 Tatlockia sp.
AAAAGGATGGTGGCGACTTTCCCTCACTCCTCCAGTCAATCAAGCCATGAGCAATGCCTGGTTCGAAAAGCAAAGTTTAATAAGTCTTGTGAAACAAAGAGCTTTGTTAAACACTTAACTAAAACCGCCGTATGCGACATCGCACGTACGGTGGTGTGAGAGGACGGGGCTGTGAGGCTCCTCCTACTCGATTCGACTTTATCGAACCTTTATACCATATGGGTTGTAACGTTTAATGCTGATAAACCAGCGCTATATGGATTAAACTCTACTTGCCGCTACATTTTTATTTTGTAGATTTTGATATAAAAACACCACTATGATATAATATTAAGCAATATTAGTATATTCGAAGAGAGTGTAATACCGTGCCTAAATATCATATTGCTTCAATTCAAGAATGGGAATGTGCGAATTCTTTATTTGAAAATAGTAATAAAAAAACCTCTGGTTATAAGTTAAGCAAAAAAAATAACAATCAATTAGATCATTCTTTTTTGTATCTTGCAAATGAAAATAAAACCAAGGTTGTCAGTATTGCTAAACATTATTATCTAGGGGAAGGTTCTTTTGGGAAAGCCAAGATTGCAGAAGATGAGTATGCCCAGTTATATACCTTAAAAATTCAAAAAAAACCTATAGAAGATAATGAAAAACAATGCTTGGAGAAAATGGGTTACTTAGAGTTTAGTAGCGAGAGGGAATCCAAAAGTGGTAAGAAATACTATGTACTACAAAAATATTTTGAAGGTATTACTTTAGAAGAGTATCTTGCTCTTAACTCAGAAATGAATGAACAACAAAAAAACGGGTTATTCCAATTGTTAATTCAAGCTATTCAAGAGTTACATGATGAAAACATTATTCATGGAGATATCAAACCAAATAATTTTATTGTTTATAATGATGAAAATAACAAACTTCAAATCAAAGCCATTGATTTTGGCGCATCTCAAATATTAAAAAACGAACAAATAACATGCGCAGTAAATCAAGCAGTGGGAGCAATAAAATATAGGGCACCAGAAGCAGGTAAAATTAAAAGGTTTGGTCCTGCAACCTTATCGAAAGAATCTGATATTTATGCTTTAGGGGTTTTAGCTAAAGAAGATTTAAAGTTAAACACACCGTGTATACAAGAAATGTACTCTAATGAAGCAAAATCTAGGATTTCTCTTAATGATGCATTAAAGACCATGTGCGATGTTGCCTCTCCTCCTAAAGTCGAGCGCACTGAAAGATTGAAATTAATATATCAACAAGCTCTAGCTCAACTTACAGAGAATGAAAAAACAACTATAGAGATCAATCTAGCAAATGAAATTGCTGAAACAAGAAAATTTACTATAAAGGTTGATAACAAAAATGAGCTGCAAAAAATTGATGAAAAATCAGATATACTAAAAAACTGGACATGCAATTATGGTATGAAATTTTATATTGATGATCAGACACAAGCCACTGTGTTGAGCCCTAGTCAGTTGGTTGACGCTAAATATCACAATTATAGCTTACAACAATTACTAGATATTTCTGGAACCTCGCTAAAGGAGATAAAGGATAATTTATTAGAGGCAATCCGAAAAATCGTAAGATTAACAAACGACATACAAGAATTGGAAGTATTTTTTATTTACCTAAAATCATCTGAGTATAGTTCACCAATTTTACGAAAAGAACGAGGATTGTTTATGAAAATGTTTGGTGATTCTGGCATGACCAACTCATGGAAAGAAGCATTAAATATTTTCAAAGAACGTGCCATGGAACTTGCGAGGAATGAAGCGAATTTAAATGAAGTTATTAATAATTCTGATAAGTATACAACCATCCTCAAAGAAGAGAGAGCTCGTATTTTGAGATTTAAATCAAGTCGTCTTGAAGAGTATGAAAGCCTTGTTAACAAGATAAATAATTAGATTAAACACTAATGGGGGTTATTTGCATTAAGGTACGAAATTTCCCACTTCACCCTTACAGCCCTTTACCAGACTACGTTATTGGCTGCAATCGGTTTTCAATTGAGCGTATTCTTTTCCTGTAACTGATTGTAAAATAAAGCATTATATTTTATTTCAATTTCATACCTCAGTTCCAGGCACTTTTAAGTAACCGTTTGGCCAACTACACCTAGCGCTAAAATAGGAGCGCATTAAACTGATCACTTTCAAAAACAGGAGGCGATCATGAAATACAAAGAAGACTGGCAAGCATTAATCAATGAATATGAGTCCAGTGGATTAGGGCAAGAGGGATTTTGCAAGCACAAAGGGCTGCCATTGGCACAATTCAAATACCGTTGGCGCAATCATGTTGTTCAAAGAAGAAGAAAGGAAGTGGTCTCGTTAAAAACAGAACCTGCTGTTGGATTTGAAGCAGTCTCTCTAACAAAACCAGTTCAACAAGTTAAAC